>DATJZY010000034.1 GCA_035577985.1 Candidatus Eisenbacteria bacterium | reverse complement strand
GGACCTGAATCACCGCGTGCAACGGACGTGTTGCGCGCCGAGAAGATGGCCGACGAGGCGCGCCGCCGGCTCGAGCTGCCCGTCCCGCCGTCGCGCCACGGGTGGGCGCGCGGCGGCGGGTGGGGGGCGCGCAAGCCGAAGGCGGCCGAGCGCCGCCCGCTTGGGACTCCCTGGCAGGCGCGCTAGTCTTTTCGCATGCCGTCACGCCGATCGATCCTCGTGCTCGCCGCCGCGCTCGCGACGCTGTTCGCGGCACCCCCGTCGTTCGCGGAGCCCGTCGAGAAGGTTCCGGCGAAACGCGTGTGCATGGTGAACAACACGCTCTTCCCGAAGGATCAGATCCCCGTCGCGGTCGACGGCAAGACGTACTTCGGCTGCTGCGAGATGTGCAAAGGCCGTCTCGCGGAGGACCCGTCGCTGCGCACGGCGACCGATCCCGTCTCCGGCAAGCCCGTCGACAAGGCCAAGGCGGTCATCGGCGCCAAGCCGGACGGCAAGGTGCTCTACTTCGAGAGCGACAAGACGTTCACCGCGTATCGCAAGCAGAAGCACTCCTGAGCCGCCGCGGTTGACGCGGTACGGAGCCCTGGCTATGACCGGGCCTCTCGATCGTCATCCTGCCGTCCGGTGTGGGGCCGTAGCTCAGCTGGGAGAGCGCTAGAATCGCACTCTAGAGGTCGGGGGTTCGATGCCCCTCGGCTCCACTTCAACCGGCGCGTCGACGCAGTTCACGGCCGCCTCGTCGCGGCGTCGGCGGACCCATGCTGAGCCTCTCGCCCGTCGAGCGCGTCGGCACGATCTCGCGGCGGTCGTTTCTCGACCGGTACCGGAGTCCGCGCCGGCCGGTCGTGCTCGAGGAGCTCACCCGCTCGTGGCCCGCGCGGACGAGGTGGTCGATCGACTACCTGAAGAGCGTCGCCGAGGAGCGACGGATTCCCGTCTACGACAGCCGCCCGGCTCGCGGCCGCCAGCACCAGCACGCCGCCGCCGCACGCATGCCGCTCGGCGAATTCCTGGAGCGCCTCCGCGCCGGCCAAAGCGATCTGCGGATCTTCTTCCTGCGGGTGATGACCGAGCTGCCCGAGCTGATCCCCGACTTCGCCTACCCGGACGTCGGCGTTCGGTACGCGAAGCCGCTCTCCGTGCTGTTCGTGGGCGGGCGAGGCGCCCGCGTGCAGATGCACTTCGACATCGACCTCGCCCACACCTTCCTCTGCCACTTCGGCGGACGGAAGCGCGTGATCCTCTTCGCCCCGGAACAGACGCCGCATCTCTATCGCGTGCCGTTCTCGTTCAGCACGATATTCGACGTCGCGCCGGAAGCGCCCGACTACGAGAAGTTCCCCGCGCTCGGACAGGCCCGGGGGGAGATCGCGGAGCTCGGACACGGCGACGCGCTCTACATCCCCTCCGGCTATTGGCACTACGTGCTCTACGACGACATCGGCTTCTCGCTCTCGCTCCGCACGTGGCCCGGCACGCCGCGCGACGTGCTCGCGGCGTTCTACAACATCCTGGTGCTCCGCAACGTCGACGGCGTGATGCGCAAGATCGTCGGGCAACGGTGGAACGATCGGAACGAGCGCCTGGCCTTCGAGCGGGCGCACCGCCACGTAACGCTCGACGCCGTCCGTTGACGATCGACCCGACGACCTCACCCTCGATCAACGCCGGGGCTCGCGACACTACCGGGTTGCCGTCCGACCAGCGATCCTGCGAGAACGTCCGCACACCGATCGCGCGAGGAGGCTACGTGGGACGTCACAAGGACATGCGCAAGAAGAACGAAGACGACGGCACGCTCAAGCGCAAGCAGTACGAGCGCAAGCTCCGCAAGCTCCACGTCGAGCTCGTGCGACTCCAGGAGTGGGTGAAGCACAAGGGGCTCAAGATCTGCCTCGTGTTCGAGGGACGCGACGGTGCCGGCAAGGGTGGCGTCATCAAGGCGATCACCGAGCGCGTGAGCCCGCGCGTGTTCCGCGTCGTCGCGCTGCCGGCACCGACCGACCGAGAGAAGTCCCAGATGTACGTGCAGCGCTACCTGCCGCACTTTCCCGCCGCGGGCGAGATCGTGATCTTCGACCGGAGCTGGTACAACCGCGCCGGCGTGGAGCGCGTGATGGGCTTCTGCACCAAGAAGCAGGTCGATGGGTTCCTCAAGGTCGCGCCACTGTTCGAGCGGTTTATGGTGCAATCCGGCATCGTCCTCCTCAAGTACTGGCTCGAGGTGTCGCAGGACGAGCAGACGCGCCGGCTCGAGGATCGCATCGACGACGGCCGCAAGATCTGGAAGCTCTCGCCGATGGACGTCAAGTCGTACACCCGGTGGGACGACTATACGCGCGCACGCGACGACATGTTCCGCGCCACCGACACCAGGTGGGCGCCGTGGTACGTTGCCCACTCGGACGACAAGCGACGCGCGCGCCTCAACGTCATCTCGCACATCCTGAAGCAGGTCCCGTACAAATCGCCGCCGCGGGAGAAGGTGAAGCTGCCGAAGCGGAAGACGGGCAAGGTTCCGAAGCGACCCTACTCGTTCAAAGTCGTGCCCGACGTGTCCTGACCGCTCGTCGGGACGGAGGTCGCGAGTGAAAGCCTGCGCGTTCCGAGGGCCACCCCCCTCGAAGCCGATTCCGAGCTGGTCGCTGCGTCGCGCCGCCGCGGCGGCCGCGCTGGCGCTCCTGCTCTTCGCGACCGCCGATCCGGCAGGAGCGGGCACCGTCGATCGCGTGCGCGATCTGGGCAAGCTGCGCATCGGCTATCGGACCGACGCGCGACCGTTCTCGTACCTCGACGAGTCGGGGCAGATCGCCGGCTACTCCGTGGCCCTCTGCCAGCGGATCGTCGACGGGCTCAAGGCGGACCTCGGTCTCGACCGGATCGCGATCCAGCCGGTGAGGCTCACGAGCGAGGACCGGTTCGACGCGGTGAAGGACGGGCGGCTCGACCTCCTCTGCGGCGCCTCCACGGCCACGCTCGAGCGCAGGAAGAGCGTCGACTTCTCCATCCCGATCTTCCCGAGCGGCATCGGCGCCCTCGTCCGAGAAAATTGCCCCGATCGCCTGAAGGCGGCGCTCGAGGGGCGGGAGCCGCCCTCCCAGCCACTGTGGCGTGCCTGGCTGGGTCAGGGGCTCGAGAAGCGGGTGCTGTCGGCCCAGTCCGGGACGACCGCGGAGACGTGGCTGGCGCAGAACCACGAGGAGCTCAAGCTGAACGCAGAGATCGTCCCGGTGAAGACGTACCAGGAGGGCGTCGCCCGGGTCGTGGCCGGCACCACGGACGCCCTGTTCGGCGACCGCTCGATCCTGCTGAACGCGGCGGCGGGCAGCCAGGCGGCCGGCGACCTCGTGGTCCTCGATCGCCAGTACACCTACGAGCCCATTGCTCTCGCCCTCGCCCGCGACGACGACGACTTCCGCCTCGTCGTCGATCGCACGCTCAGCCGGCTGTACCGCTCGGGCGAGATCAAGGCGATCTATAGGGTCTACTTCGGGGACCCCGATGCGGACACCCTGGCCTTCTTCGGCTTCGTCGCCCTACCGGAGTGAAAGGTGCGATGGCGGGGGGTGTCTTGCCGCCGCAGGGTCACTTGGCGGATGTGAGCTGCTCGGTGGCCGATGGCAGGTGAAGCCCTCCTCGACGCACAGCGCGGACCGGACGGAACCCTCGTCGTCCGCCTGGCGGGACATTGGAACCTGCGGACGGGTCTCCCTTCGACGCGGCCGGTGGAGGACGCGCTCGCGCGCGGACCCAGACCAGCCGCCGTCGTCTTCGACGCGAAGAACCTCGCTGCCTGGGACAGCGCCGCCGTCACGATCGTCGAGCGCATCAGCCGTCTCTGCGCCGGAGTCGGCGTCCAGGTCCGGCGCGACGCGCTGCCCGACGGGCTGAAGCGCATACTGGCTCTCGCCGAAGCGGTCCCCGAGAAGGAGGGCGCGCGCGCCGCGGACACGGCGCCGTCCCTGCTGGTCCGCCTCGGAACGTGGGCCATCGAGGCCTCGGCCGGGGCACGCGTCGCGGTCGCGTTCGTGGGCGAGGCGACGCTGTCCTTCGGGCGCCTCCTGCGCGGGCAGGCAAATTTCCGCTGGCGTGATCTGGCGCTCGTCATCCAGGACTGCGGCGCCGACGCGCTCCCCATCGTCACGCTCATCAACTTCCTGGTCGGGCTCATCATCGCCTTCGTAGGAGCGGTGCAGCTCCAGAAGTTCGGCGCCGGCATCTACGTCGCCGACCTGGTCGCGATCGCGACCGTGCGCGAGCTCGGCTGCATCATGACCGGCATCATCATGGCCGGCCGGACCGGCTCGGGCTTCGCAGCCGAGCTCGGCACCATGAACGTCAATCAGGAGATCGAGGCGCTCTCGACCATGGGCGTGCCACCGATGGACTTCCTCGTCCTGCCACGCATGCTCGCCCTGTCGCTCATGATGCCGCTGCTGTGCTGCTACGCCGATCTGATCGGCATCCTCGGCGGGGCAACCGTGGCGATCAACCTGCTCGGGCAGAGCCCGACGCAGTACTGGGTCGAAACGTTCGGGGCAATCGATCTCGTCGACATCGGTCTCGGCATCGGCAAGAGCTTGATCTTCGGCGTGCTGGTCGCGCTCGCCGGCTGCCTGCGCGGCATGACCTGCGGGCGCGACGCCGCCGCCGTCGGTCAGGCGGCGACCTCGGCGGTCGTGCTCGGCATCGTGTGGATCATCGTCGCCGACGGCATCTTCGCCGTCCTGACCAACATCCTGGGAATCTGATGGCGACGCAGCGCGAACCGCACATCACCGTCACGAACCTCACCATGGCGTTCGGCAGCTTCGTCGTCATGCGCGACCTCGACTTCACGATCCGTCGCGGCGACATCTTCTTCATCATCGGCGGCAGCGGTTGCGGGAAGAGCACGCTCTTCCGCCACATGATCGGCCTCAACGAGCCCGCCCGGGGTACGATCTCGTACGGCTCCACGAACTTCACCGCGGCCTCGCCGGAGGAGCGGGACGTGCTGCGGCGCAGGTTCGGCATCCTGTTCCAGAGCAGCGCGCTCTGGAGCGCCCTGACGCTCACCGAGAACATCGGCCTGCCGCTCGGCGAGTTCACCGATCTCGGACCGGACGAGATCCGCGAGGTCGCGGCGCTGAAGCTGGCGCTCGTCGGCCTGCGCGGCTTCGAAGACCACTTCCCGTCGGAGATCAGCGGCGGCATGCAGAAGCGCGCCGGCCTCGCGCGCGCCATCGCGCTCGATCCCGAGGTGCTCTTCCTGGACGAGCCGTCGGCCGGGCTCGATCCGATCAGCTCGAAGCTGCTGGACGACCTCATCCTGTCGCTGCGCGACAGCCTCGGCGCCACCGTCGTCATGGTGTCGCACGAGCTGCCGAGCATCTTCGGGATCGGCGACGACTGCATCTTCCTCGACACCGAGGTGCGCACCATGACGGCCCACGGAAATCCGCGCGACCTGCGCGACCATCCACCCAACCCGAACGTGCACCGGTTCCTCACGCGCGGGGCAGACGACCAGGACGAGCGAGCGACGCCATGAGCCGCGGACGCAAGGCCAACCCGGCGCTCATCGGCATCTTCGTCCTGGGGGCCGCGATCCTCGCGCTCGCCGCCGTCGCGATCCTCGGATCGGGTCGTTTCTTCGCCCAGCGCCAGGCCTTCGTCTGCTTCTTCCCCGGCTCGGTGGAGGGGCTCAATCCGGGCGCCCCGGTCAAGGTTCGCGGCGTGCAGATCGGGCAGGTGACCGAGATGCTGCTGCGCTACCGCGAGCAGAACCTGGATCAGGCCCTCGTCCGCCTGCCGGTGTTCATCGAGGTCGACGAGAGGCGCCTGCTCCAGCTCGGCGCGACACGCGCCCACGCCATCGGCACCAAGGAGGGTCTGGAGGAGCTCGTCAAGCTCGGGCTGCGCGCGCGGCTCGAGACGCAGAGCCTGGTGACGGGCGTCCTCTACGTGGGGCTCGACTTCTTCCCCGACACCGAGGTCGTACGGGTGCTCCCGGTCGACGGTCCGGACCTCGAGATCCCGACCGTCCCCACCACCCTCGAGAAGGTCTTCGCCAGCTTCGAGAAGGTCATGCGCCGGATCGACGCCATCGACATCGACGCGCTCATGACCTCGGCCCGCAACGCGCTCGACGGCGTGAGCCAGCTCACGCGCTCGCCCGACCTCGAACGCTCGATCGCGGAGCTGCACAAGACGCTCGCATCGATCCGCGGCGTGACGGACTCGCTGCAGCCGCAGGTCCAGCCGACGATGAAGGACCTGCGGGCCGCGCTCGCCCAGGCCAAGATCGCGCTCGAGGGTCTGGACAAGTCGCTCGTCTCCGTGCAGCGCCTGGTCGAACCGAGCGCCCCGTTCGTCGTCGACTTCTCCCGCACGCTCGCCGAGGTCGGGGACGCGGCCAGGAGCATCCGCGTCCTCGCGGACGAGCTCGATCGGAAGCCGAACTCGCTCATCTTCGGACGCTGACCATCGAGGAGCTTTTCATGCGTCGTGCCCGACACTCCATCGTCGTCGTCTCGATCGCGCTGCTCGCCGCCGCGGGCTGCGGGCTCCGCAGCGATCGCTTCTATACGCTCTCGTCGACCGCCGCGGCGCCGCCCGCGCCGCAGGCCCTTCGCGTCGGCTTGGGTCCGGTCGACATCCCCGCCTATCTCGACCAGCCGTTGCTCGCGACGCGCGTCGACGCGAATCGCGTCGACTATGCCGGCTACGACCGCTGGGCCGCGCCGCTCGCGTTGCAAGTCCCACGCGTGCTCGCCGAGGACCTCGGCGCGGCCGGGAGGCTGTCGGTGGTGACGTATCCCTGGTACCCGACCACGCCGCTCGACGTGGTGGTGCGCGTGAACCTCCTCGTCTTCGAGAGCGACCACGACGGCACCGGACACCTGGACGCGGCCTGGTCGCTCGTCGACCCGCGCACGGGCGCGGTGCGGCGCAGCGATCGCACGACGCTCACCGAACCGGCGGCGGGCCGGTCGCGGGAGGCGGCGGTCGCTGCCTTGAGCCGCGCGCTCGCCGAGCTGGCGCGGCGGATCGAGGAGACGCTGCCGGCCGCGCGACCGTCCTGACGCGCGCACCACGTCAGGAGCCTGACCCAAGACTCGTTCTCTTGCGATGACTGCGGCGGCTTGTCGTGCGGACCTGTTCTGCCGCGCCAGCTTGGCTTGCCGCGGCATGCCGGTCGCGCGTGCCACGAAGGCGACACACTCGCGTCCTACCCCGAGCCAAGACGTAGTCTTGGCTCGGCCTCCTAGTGCACGGGCATGCGCGTCATCGATTCGACGAGGCTCGCCCAGAGAACCCTGGCTGGCAGGTAGAGGATCCACAGACCAAAGCCGAGAGCCGCCAGGCCGAACACGAGATGCTGACTCTTGGCGGATGGGGGGAGATCCGCAGTGGAGCGCACGACGAGCCGGAGCCCGAGCAGCGCCAACAAGATCCCGACGAGGGCGGCCGGGACGAAGTTGAGGATCATCCATCCACCACGGTAGCGGACGTTCGAGCATCTGGCCCGCGGCCGCAAGACGCCCGCGTGCTGCTCCCGATCAGGGAGCCGGCGGCGCCGGAGAGCCGACCGGCCCCGCCACACGCCCGGCGCGCGCGCGGCGCCACTCGGTGATGCCGCGCAGCACGACGTAGAACGTCGGCGTGAGGAAGAGTCCCATCACCGTCACGCCGAGCATGCCGGCGAAGACACAGGTGCCGAGCGCCTGGCGCATCTCGGCGCCGGGGCCCGTCGCGCGGGCGAGGGGCAGCACGCCCAGGATGAACGCGAACGAGGTCATGAGGATCGGCCGGAGCCGGAGCCGGCAGGCTTCGATCGCCGCATCGAACCGGTTGCGACCCTCTTCCTCCTGCTGCTTCGCGAACTCGACGATGAGGACGGCGTTCTTCGCCGCGAGACCGATCAGCACGACGAAGCCGATCTGCGTGATGAGGTTGTTGTCCATGCCCCGCAGCCACACCCCGAGCAGCGCGAACGGCAGGCACACCGGCGCGATGAGGATGATCGCCAGCGGCAGCGACCAGCTCTCGTACTCCGCCGAGTGGACGAGGAAGACGAAGAGCACGCAAAGCGGGAAGACGAACAGCGCCGTGTTGCCGGCGAGGCGGGCCTGATAGGCGAGGTCGGTCCACTCGATGCCGAAGCCGTCCGGGAGCTTCTGCGCGGCCAGCCGCTCCATCGTGTCGAGCGCCGTCCCTTCGCTCTCGCCCGGCGCCGCGTCGCCCTGCACCTCGGCGGCCGGGAACATGTCGTAGCGCACCACGCGGTCCGGACCGCTCCGCCACTTGACGTCGAGCACCGAGCCGAGCGGCACCATCTGCCCGGCGGCGTTCCGCGTCTTCAGGCGTGCGATGTCGTCGTCCTCGGTGCGGAAGCCGCCCTCGGCCTGCGCCCGGACCTGGAACGTGCGGCCGAAGACGTTGAAGTCGTTCACGTAGGTGGAGCCGAGGTAGGTCTGCAGCGTGTCGAAGACCGAGGCCAGCGACACGCCCAGCTTCTCGGCCTTCACGCGGTCGATGTCGGCGTAGAGCTGCGGCGTCGACGCGCGAAAGGTCGTGAAGACGCTCGTGAGGGTCGGATCGGCGCGCGCCGCCGCCACCAGCTCGTCGGTGCTCTCCTGGAGCGCGCGGGCGCCGCGTCCCGTGTGGTCCTGCACCAGGAGCTTGAAGCCGCCGGCCGTCCCGAGCCCCTGCACCGGCGGCGGCGCGATGACGAAAAGCTGGGCCTCCTCGATCGCCATCAGCCGCTGCTGCAGCGAGCTGCGAATCTCCTCGGCCGTGGGGCCGTGCACGCGCTCCTCGAACGGCACGGGACCCACGAAGATCGCGCCCGCGTTCGAGCTGTTGGCGCGCGTCGCTCCGGAGAAGCCGGCGAAGGCGACGGCGAAGCGCACGCCCGGCGTCGTGAGGATGATCTCGGACGCACGCCGCACGACCGCGTCGGTGCGCGAAAGCGAGGCGCCGTCCGGGAGCTGGATCGCGACGATCAGATAGCCCTTGTCCTGCGCCGGGATGAACCCGGTCGGAATCGTCCTGAAGCCCACGCCGGCGAGGCCGACGAGCACCGCGTACAGGGCGAGCCCGAGAACGCTTCGCCGCAGCAGCCAGCAGATGGCGTCCCCGTAGACCGTTCCGAGCCGCGCGAAACCCCGATTGAAGGCCGCGAAGAAGCGGCCGAACACCCGCTGCCACAGCCGTTCGAACCAGTCCGTCTCGCCGCCGTGCGGGCGCAGCAGGAGCGCGCAGAGCGCCGGCGAGAGGGTCAGCGAGTTGAAGGCCGAGAGGAGCGTCGCGGCCGCGATCGTGAGCGCGAACTGCCGGTAGAACTGCCCGGCGATGCCGCCGAGAAACGCCGTCGGCACGAATACCGCGGTGAGACCGAAGGCGATGGCGATCACGGCGCCGGTCACCTCGTCCATGGCGCGCATGGCCGCCTCGCGCGGGGCCAGGCCGGCGGCGATGTGCCGCTCCACGTTCTCGACGACGACGATCGCGTCGTCGACGACGATGCCGATCGCGAGCACGAGCCCGAACAGCGACAGCATGTTGAGCGAGAAGCCGAACACCGCCATGGCGGCGAACGTGCCGATGAGCGAGACCGGGATGGCGACGAGCGGGATCAGGCTCGCGCGCCAGGTCTGCAGGAAGACGAGGACGACCAGGACGACGAGCCCGACGGCTTCGTAGAGCGTGTGGATCACGGCTTCGATCGACTGGCGGACGAAGATCGTCGGGTTGTAGACGATGCGGTACTCGATCCCCTCCGGGAAGCTGCGGGCGAGCTGCGCCATCGTGCGCTCGACCGCATCCGACGTCGCGAGCGCATTCGAGCCCGGGCGCTGCGCGATCGCCATGGCCACCGCGGGCCGGTTGTCGAGGTAGCTGTTCACGGAGTAGTCGCGCGCGCCGAGCTCGATGCGAGCCACGTCGCGCACGCGCGTGATGCGACCGTCGTCGCCGCGCTTCACCACCACCTGCTCGAATTGCTCGGGGGTGAGCAGCCGGCCGAGCGTGGTGATCGGGACCTGGAGCGCCACGGCATTCGGGAGCGGCGCCTGGCCGACCGCGCCCGAGGCGACCTGCACGTTCTGCTCGCGCAGCGCACCGACGACGTCGCCGGCGGTGATGCTCCGGCTCGCCATCCGCTCCGGATCGAGCCAGATGCGCATGCTGTACTCGCGCAGGCCGAACATGTTGACGTCGCCGACGCCGTCGATGCGGGCCAGTACGTCGCGCACCTGGGTGAGCCCGTAGTTGCCGATGTAGAGCTGATCATACCGTCCCTCGGGCGCGATCAGGTGCACGACCATGAGCAGGTCGGGCGACGTCTTCACGGTGGTGACGCCGATCCGCCGTACATCCTCGGGCAGCCGCGGCTCCGCGATCGAGACGCGGTTCTGGACGAGCACCTGCGCCTTGTCGAGATCCGTCCCGAGGCGGAACGTGATCGTGAGGGTCATCGCACCGTCGGTCGTGCTCTGCGACGACATGTAGAGCATGTCCTCGACGCCGTTCACCTCCTGCTCGATCGGGGTCGCGACGGTGGCGGCGATCACCTCGGGCGGCGCGCCCGGGTAGGACGCGCGCACGACGATGGTCGGCGGTACGACCTCGGGATACTGCGCGGCCGGCAGGGAGACGTACGCGATCCCGCCCACGATCACGGTCACGATCGAGAGGACGGCGGCGAAGATCGGCCGGTCGATGAAGAAGTGCGAAAACCGCATGCTCAGCCGCCGCCGCCCGTGGCGGGCGCGGCGGTGGGAGGCGTCGCGAGGGCACGCTCCTCTGGCGCCAGCTCGAGGCCGAGGCGCACGCGCTGGAGCCCGGCGACGACGACGCGATCGTCAGGGCCGACACCCTCGCGGATGATGCGCAGGCCGTCGTGCGGGGGGCCCAGCGTGACGCGGCGGTACTGCGCGCGGTTCTGCGCGTCGACCACCCACACGAACTTCTGATCGAGGTCGGTCGCGATCGCATCGTCGGGGAGCAGCACCACCTGGTGATTTCCACTGCCCGGGAGGCGCAGGCGCACGAACAGCCCCGGGCTCAACAGGAGGTCGGGGTTCGGAAGCACGGCGCGGCCGATGATGGTGCCGGTGCCGAGGTCGAGCTGGTTGTCGACGAAGTCCATCCAGCCCTTGTGCGGGAAGCCGTTCTCGTCGGCGAGCGCGACCTCGACCGGATTGTTGTACTCGCGGGAGCTCGGCCGCTCGCCGCTCTGGGCCAGACGCACGTACTTCAAGTAGGCGCGCTCGTCCGCGTCGAAGTAGACGTGGATGGGATCGAGCGAGACGACGGTGGTGAGGAGCGTCGCATCCTGGGGTCCGCTCGTGACGAGGTTCCCCTCGTCGACGAGGTGCCGTCCCGCCCGTCCGGCGATCGGCGACACGACGCGCGTGAATTCGACGTTCAGCGCGGCCACGTCGACGGCGGCCTTCGCCGACGCCAGCGAGGCCTCGGCCTGGTGGAGCGCCGACCCCCGTCGCTCGGCTTCCTCGGCCGAGATCGCGCGCGGCGCGAGCAGCCGCTCCGCGCGCGCCGAGTCGCTCCTCGCCTGTGCGAGCCGCGACTCCGCCACCCCGACGTCGGCCTGCGTCTCCCGGAGCACGGCCTCGTACGGCCGTGGGTCGATCACGAAGAGCAGGTCGCCCTCCTTCACCATCGCGCCGTCGGCGAAGTTGATCGACTGCAGGTAGCCGCTGACGCGGGGACGGATCTCCACCGACTCGAGCGCGCGAAGCCGCCCCGTGTATTCATCCCACTCGACGATCTCGTGCACGATCGGTCGGGCGACGGTCACCTTGGGCGGCGGCGGTGCGGCGGCCTCGCGCGAGCGTCCGCAGGCGACGGCGAGCAGCACGAGCGCGACGGCTCCCCGGCGAAGAAGGTACGTCACGAGCCAAAGGGTAGCCCAGGCTCGCAGGTGTGTCTCGTAGGAATCGGGCGTGCGCTCGTCCTGCCATTCGGGATCGCGCTTGTGTGAGCTCCCGCGGCGAGGCAGACGGGCGCGTTGGCCGCGCGAGCGCGACCCGAAGCCGGATCAGCGCTCGCGCGCCATGATCGCGCGCTCCTCGGCGTTCATCTTCTCGCGGATCCGGGAGCCCTTGCCGACGTGACGGTACGCGCCCCCCTCCGAGAAGTACTCCTCGTAGGGCTCGGCCGGAACGTACTCGGCAGGCTTGCGATCGCCGATCTTCACGCCGAGCACCTGCTCGACCAGGTCGACGTCGTACATGCGGACGGCGTCGTAGTCGGTGAGGAGCGTGCACACCTCGACGCAGATGTAGCAGCCGATGCACTCCTGGAAGCGGTCCTGGACCGGCTGCACGCCGCGGCCCGGCATGGTCCCCGGTCGCAGGTACTCGATGCACTGCACCGGACAGAACTCCGGGCATTTGCCGCACGGAAAGCAGAGGTTCACGTCCATGAACGCGACCTCGCGCGGCCGCTTCACCTTTTCCGTGAACTCGTCGGGGATGTCGGCGACGCGATCTTCCTTCAGGCGCCGCCGGATGACGTCGATCGCGGCCATGTGCCTCCCTACTCGAACGCGAACACGCGCTTCCACTCGGTCTTCATGTCGACGACCGTCCAGCCCTTCTCCTGCGCCTCGACGAGCGCCTTGTCGAGCTGGCCGACTGCCGAAGGATGGTCGTAGGCCCATTCGCGTGCGGCGTCGGTGTGATGGACGATGCCGAGGAAGCGCGCGCCCGATCCCGCGGCCGTCCACTCGAGCATCTGCCGGTCGCCGTCGGAGTTGCCGAAAGCGAAGATGGGATGCCGGCCGATGGACCGGTCGATGCCGACCGGCTTTCCCGGTCCGTCGTCGACGTGGTCGATCTTCGGCAGGCGGATCAGCTCCGGCACGCCGCCGGGGCCGAGCCGGAACTCGGTGGCGATCGTCGAGCCGACGACCTGCTCGGGCGGGATGCCGTAGACGCGTTCGGTCCAGACGCGCATGAAGTCGACGCCGCCGCCCGAGACGATGAAGGTCTTGAACCCATTCTCGCGCAGGTAGGCGAGCAGCTCGAGCATGGGTTGGTAGACGAGCTCGGTGTAGGGCCGCTTGAAGCGCGGATGGCGGGCCGTCGCGATCCAGTCCGCGACCATCGCCGCGAACTCCTGCTGCGTCATGCCGGCGTGGGTCGCCATCATGATCTCGGCGAGCCCCTTCGCGCCGGACGCGGCAACGGCCTTCTCGTCGCCCGCGAGCGCGGCCTGGAACGGCTGCGTCGTCGCCCACTCGGGATGCTGCGGCGCCAGCGCCTTCAGGCGGTCGAGCGCGAAGACGAATTGCACGTACAGGGGCTGCTCGCACCAGAGCGTCCCGTCGTTGTCGAAGACCGCGATGCGTTCCGGCGGTGCGACGCCGTCCTTCCCGCCCGCTTCGGTCACGCTCTTCACGAACGCCAGGAGGCGGGATTTCGCGGGTCCGTCGTTCCATGACGGGAGCGGCTCGCCCCACGTCATGCTCCAACCGACCAGGAGTTCGACGGCCACGACCACCGGGAGGAGGTGCCTCCGACGCATGGCGCGCGCGTTAGCCGCGTTCACGTCCCATCGTCAAGTGACACGGGTGCTCCGAAACCGCCGCGCGGGCGGCCCTTGCGCAGGGCGATCGAGACCGACTATGAAGCCCCTTTCCCGCCACAAGGAGGATCCGATGACCACTGCAAGGAAGCTGATCACGAGCGCCGCCGTTCTCTTGGCGATGGCCGGCTGCTCGACGAGCAAGGGCCCCGAGCCGCTCCCCGCCACCGCGACGACGTCGATGCAGAAGGGCGACGACTCGGTCACCCGTGCCGAGACGGTCACCGTGCAGGCGAAGGTCGTCGCGATCAACCAGAAGACGCGCATGGTGACGCTGCGCGGACCCGAGGGGAACGAGATCGAGTTCAAGGTCGACGACGCGGTCAAGAACCTGCCGCAGGTGAAGAAGGGCGACATCGTGACCGCGGTCTACAAGCGCGCACTCGCCTTCAAGCTCTACAAGCCGGGCAAGGCGAAGCCGGGCATCGAGACGGCCGAGGGGGTGGAGACCGCGCAGCCGGGATCGATGCCGGCGGCCGCGGGCGCCCAGGCGATCGAGATCACGGCCACCGTGACCAAGGTCGATCGCGCGAAGGGCGAGGTGACGTTGAAGGGCCCGAAGGGCAAGAGCGTCACCCTGAAGGCGCAGGATCCCTCGAACCTCGACAAGGTGAAGAAGGGCGACCTCATCAAGGTCACGTACACCGAGGCGGTTGCGATCTCCGTCGACAAGAACTAGCGCACGCTGGCGCTCGCGACCCGGGCGCCGACATTCGGGACGATGTTTCTGCGGCGTGCCGGCACCCGCGACGCGGGCGCGCGGGTGTCCGGCTCCTCGCCGCGGCACCTTGGCTTCGCACGAAGACGGCACTATCCTGCACACGCATCGAAATCGTCGTCAGAGCAAGGGAGACCCCATGAATCAGCGACGCACGATTGCCCGGCTCCTCGGTCTGCTCCTCCTGCTCGGCGCTCCGGTTCTGGCCGCGACCGAGACCGAGGCCCCGCCACCCGATTCGGCGCAGGCGGCTCCGAAGTTCACCACCGACCAGCTGGAGCAGATGGTGGCGCCGATCGCGCTCTATTCCGACGCGCTCCTGATGCAGGTGATGATCGCCTCGACGTACCCGCTCGAGATCGTCGAAGCGGACCGCTGGCGCCGCAAGAACGCGAGCCTGAAGGGGGACGCGCTCGACAAGGCGCTCGAGGAGCAGGACTGGGATCCCAGCATCAAGGGTCTCACGAGCTTTCCCGATCTCCTGAAGCGGATGTCGGACAACCTCGACTGGACGAAGGACCTGGGTGACGCGTTCCTCGAGCAGAAGGACGAGGTCATGAACGCCATCCAGACCATGCGCGCCAAGGCGGTGGCGGCCGGCAGCCTCGAGTCGAACAAGGAGCAGACGGTCACGAAGGAGGTCGTCAACAACAAGGAGACGATCATCATCCAGCCCGCGCAGCCCGACACGGTCTATGTCCCGCAGTACGCGCCGAGCCAAGTCTACGGCCCAACGTACGCTCCCCCGGCACCGTACTACCCGAGCATGTACGGCTACTACCCGCCGGGCTACGTCGCCGGTGCGAGCCTGCTTTCGTTCGGCGTCGGCGTCGGTGTGGGCGCGCTCATCTCGAACGGCTGCAACTGGGGTAGCAACGACGTCTACGTGCACAACTACAACAACGGCGGCGGGGGCGGGAAGAACAACAGCAACAACAACATCAACATCGACAACAGCAAGAACTTCAACGGGGGAAACCGTCAGAACAACCGCAAGTGGGAGCACAATCCGGAGCACCGCCGCAACGTCGGCTACCGCGATCAGCGCACCCAGCAGAAGTTCCAGGGGCGGGATCCTTCCGCAGCACGCGATCGCCAGATCCGCGACCAGGCGCGCGGCTACGATCGCGGGAACCAGGGCCCCGGCGGCCAGGGGAACCGACCCGGTCAAGGCGCAGGCAATCGGCCGGGCGGCGGCGGCGCCGGCACGGGCGGGAACCGTCCCGGCGGAGGCAATCGACCGGGCGGCGGCGGCCGACCGGGCGGTGGCACCGAGGTCGGCGGCGGAAACCGACCGGGCGGTGGCGGCGGCCGACCGGGTGGTGGCACCGAGGTCGGCGGCGGGAACAGGCCGGGCGGCGGCGGGGGCGGTCGTCCGCAGACGCGTCCCGCAGGCAACGACGCCTTCGGCGGCTACGGCAACGGACGCACGGCGCAACGCGACAGCCAGCGCGGCGCGGCGAGCCGCGGCGGTCAGAGCTGGGCGGGAGGAGGCGGCGGCGGCGGTGGCGGTGGACGCGGCGGCGGTGGCGGTGGACGCGGCGGCGGCGGCTTCGGCGGTGGCGGTGGCGGCGGCGGTGGTCGCGGCGGTGGGGGCGGACGTGGCGGCGGCGGCGGCGGCGGACGGCGGCGCTAAGGAGGACGGGACGATGCGATCACACTTCGTTTGCTCGCTCGCGGTTGCCCTTGCTTTCGCGGTTCTCGCGGGGGCTGCCGACACCACCCAGAAGACCTTCGCGACGCCCGCCGATGCGCTGCGAGCGCTCACGGACGCGACACGCCGCAACGATCAGGCGGCGCTGCTCGCGGTCCTGGGACCGGGGTCCGAAGACATCATCTCGTCCGGCGATCCGGTCGAGGATCGCGCGGCCGCCGAGCGCTTCTCGACCGCCGCCCGAGCGCGCACGCGGCTCGAAACGCTGCCCTCGGGCGCGGTGATCGCACACGTCGGCAAAGACGACTGGCCGCTGCCCATCCCGATCGTGAAGGACGGCGACAAGTGGCGCTTCGACGCCGCGGCGGGGCGCGAGGAGCTGCTCAATCGGCGCATCGGCCGCAACGAGCTGAGCGCCATCAACGTCTGCCGCGTCTACGTCGACGCCCAGCACCAGCACGCTGCGCGCGAACGCGTGTACGCCCAGAAGATCGGCAGCGATCCCGGCAAGCACGACGGCCTGTACTGGGAGGATCCGACCGGCAAGAACCCGAGCCCACTCGGGCCGCTCATCGCCGACGCCACGGCCGAAGGCTATGCGAAGCCGGGGGCCAGCGCGGAGCCGCAGCCGTACCACGGCTACTTCTACCGCATCCTCACCGAGCAGGGCCCGAACGCGCCCGGCGGCGCCCGCAAGTACATCCAGGACGGCGAGATGAGCCGGGGCTTCGCGCTGATCGCGTACCCCGCCAACTACGGCACGAGCGGCGTCATGACGTTCATCGTGGGACCGCAGGGCATCGTCTACCAGAAGAACCTGGGCGACAAGACCGCGGATCTCGCGAAGGCCGTCACGGCGTGGGACCCCGACGAGTCCTGGACGCCGGTCACCGACTGAAGCCCGTTCAGCTCTTCACGTGGTCCGCGCCGGTTCGTTGCTCGTCTGCGCACTCGTCGCCGCGTGCACGCCGCCGATCCAGGTGCGCCGCGTCGGCATGCGGGCCGCGCTCATGCAGGCGCAGAGCAACGTCCTCACCTCGGGCACGCTCAGCCGCCGGAGCCGGAACCTCCTCTACGATCGCGACCTCGTCGGCCGCTACGAGAACGACCCGGTCGGCGCGCTCGCCGTGCTTCACGAGGATCTCCTCGCCGGGCGCATCCACCGGGACAACACCGTGCTCGTCGGCGAGATCGCCTTCGACTACGCCACGCACGGGGGAGGCCGCCCCTACTATCTCGCGTCGGCGCTCTACGCGTGGCAGTTCCTGTTCCCGCCCGATCCGAAGCAGCGGCCCGATCGCTTCACTCCGCGCACGCGGATGGCCTGCGATCTGTACAACCGCGGCATCACCCAGGGCCTCATGCGCGGGCAAGACGTCGTCCTCGAGGACGGCGCGTATCCCCTGCCCTTCGGCACGCTGGACGTGACCGTCGACCAGGGGACGCTCGAGTGGAGTGGCCACCGGCTCTACGACTTCTATCCGGTGGCCGAGCTCGAGGTGAAGGGATTCGACACCTACTATCGCTGGCCGGGGATCGGCGCGCCGCTCGCCGCCCACGTCGTTGCGGACGAGCGCGACGCCGACATCCTCGC
>DATJZY010000033.1 GCA_035577985.1 Candidatus Eisenbacteria bacterium | reverse complement strand
TGATGACGGCCACCGGATGCGACCCGACCTCGCGTGTCGATCTCGGCCGGAACACCCGCTACGTCGACGACGTCCTCGTGATGATGGTGCAGGGCGGTACCCAGTGGGACGCGCTCTGCCACGTCTACTACGACGACCATCTCTACAACGGCTTCGCGGCGACGCAGGTCGACTCCCGCGGCGCGCGTCGCGGCGGCATCGACAAGGTCCACGCGGACTTCGTGGCGCGCGCCGTGCTGCTCGACGTCGCGCGCTGGCGGGGGGTCGACTGCCTGCCGGCCGGCACCGCCATCACCACGGCGGACCTGGAAGCGGTCGAGGCGCATCAACGCGTGACGGTGGGCGAGGGCGACATCCTGCTCGTGCGGACCGGGCAGATGTCGACGGTGGGCGACTTCGCGAACTGGCGCGCCTTCCACGGGAAGGAGGCCGGCCTGCATTGGGAGACGGCCGCGTGGCTGCACGCGAGACGCGTCGCGGCCGTCGCCGCGGACAACTCGATGGTCGAGGCGACGGGGCAGCTCGCGGACGTCCGCGTCCCGTTCCACATGCTCGCGCTCCGCAACCTGGGGCTCCATCTCGGCGAGTTCTGGTATCTGGAACGGCTCGCGGCGGATTGTGCTGCGGACGGCGTCTGGGACTTCCTGCTCGTCGCGCAGGCGCTGCCGATCGACGGCGGGAGCGGGTCACCGGTGAACCCGCTCGCGCTCAAGTGACGCTCAATACGGCGAGTCGATCGGGTGGAGATGAAATCCTCGTAGCACGCGGCTGACGGCCTCGACCGTCGGCGCGTCGAGGACCGCTTCCTGGTCGACGGCGAGCGGCCGGAAGAGCCCGATCCGATCACGCGAGACGAGGAAGACCTGGCCCGTCACCGCTGACGCGTCGTCGAGGCAGAGCCCGACGATGACCCGCGCGACGTCGTCGGGGGATTGCAGGGTCGCGAGCAGCTTCGTCGCTCGCTCTGCGGACGCGCCGCCCGCCGCCCGACCGCGCTCCACGGCCTGCGTCACCATGCGCGTCTCGGTCGACGCCGGATTGACGGCGTTCACGGTGATGCCGAAAGGTTGCAGGTCGCGCGCGGCGACGTTCGTGAGCGCGAACACGGCGCCCTTGCCCGCCGCGTAGGCTGCCGCGCCGGGCATGCCGACGAGGCCCGCCCGGGACACGAGGTTCACGATCCGTCCGCCACCGCGCGCACGGAGGTGCGGCGCTGCGCAGCGGATGCAGTTGAACGTGCCGAGCGCGTGGCTCGCGGACACGCGCTGGAACGTCTCGGGATCCATCTCCCAGATGGGTTGTCCGGCGGTGAGCCCCGCGTTGTTCACGACGATGTCGATCCCGCCGAAGCGCGCGACCGCGTCGGTCATCATGCGGTCGACCGCGGCGAAGTCCGTGACCGACGCGGTGGACGCGATCGCGCGTCCACCCGCGGCTTCGATTTCGCGCACGGCCTCCCTCGCCGGTCCCTCGTCCGAGCCCACACCGTCGGTGGTCGTGCCGAGGTCGTTCACGACGACGGCTGCGCCGAGCTCCGCCAGCATGGTGGCCGTCGCACGGCCGATGCCGCGTCCGGCCCCCGTAACGACGGCTGTCCGACCGGCGAGCGGTGCGCTCATGCGAGCGGTTTACCGTCGACGGCCGGACAGCGGCAACACCGTGCCGCCGTCGGTGTCACCCCAGGGGAGGAAGGGGCGTCTGGGGCGCGTCAGTACCGCGCGATCACGGTCACGCCGCTCGTGCCGTACGAGCCCATCGATTCGACGACGCTGGTCACGTCTTCGAGACCCACCGTGCGCGACACGAGCTTGCCCGGATCGAGCTTCTTTCCCTCGACCATCGCCAGCATCGCCGCGAAGTGTGGCGCCTGCATTCCGAAGGAGGCGATGATCTGGAGCTCCTTGAAGACCATCACGTCGATCGGGAGGGCGATCATGCCCTTCTCGGCCTGGGTCGTGAGACCGATCTGCAGGTGGCGGCCGCGCTTGCGCAGACAGAGGATCGAGTTGAGGCAGGTGGTGGCGATGCCGAGCGCGTCGATCGAGACGTGCGCGCCGCCGCCGGTGAGGGTCGCGATCGCGCTGGCGACGTCGTCCTTCGCGGCGTTGACGGTCGCTTCGGCGCCCAGCTCCTTCGCGAAGGCGAGCTTGTCGTCGGCGACGTCGACCGCGATGACGCGTGCGCCGAGCGCCGCCGCGATCTGGACGCCCGAGAGCCCGATACCGCCGCACCCGTGCACCGCGACCCACTCGCCGGGGTGCACCTGTGCCTGGTCGACGATGCCGTGGAACGAGGTCATGAAGCGGCAGCCCATGCTGGCGGCCTCGACGAAGCCGACGCTCTCGGGCAGGCGGACGAGGTTCACGTCGGCGTACGGGACCGACGAGTAGCGGCCGTAGCCGCCGCCGAACGCGAGGCCCGGCAGGATCGGCGTGTCGCACATGTTGTGGTGTCCGTTGCGACACCACTCGCACGTGCCCTCGCCGCCGCTGAACGGCACGATCACGCGGTCGCCCTTGTGCCAGCGCGTCACGTCGGCCCCGACTTCCTCGACCACGCCGACGAATTCGTGGCCGATCACCGCCGGTAGCTGGGGCACCACGCCGACCCACGACCAGTCCCCCTTCCAGATGTGCCAGTCGCTCCGGCAGATCCCGTTCGCCTCGACGCGAAGAATCACGCCGTTCGGCAGCAGCGGTGGGGTGGGGACGTCGCGAACGACGAAGGGCTTTTCGAGGGCTTCGAGTACGGCGGCGCGCATGCCCCGCCCTTACACCCGGTCCGGCGCCGACGACAAGGTCCGGTTCTCCGCTTGCGTTGAATCGGCGCCCCGGTCAGCTCCGCCGCTTCTTGCTGGTGAACGGGACACCCGTCAGGTGCACCGTGCTCGCCTGCGGGCCGTTCTCCCCCGCCTCCTCGTTGTAACGAACATGATCGCCGACACGGAGCCGATCGAAGTCGCCGTCGACGACGCTGTGCCGATGGAAGTAGACCTCGCGCCCGTCCGGGGTCTCGATGAAGCCATAGCCGTCGCCGGCATGGAGCTGCGCGACCCGGCCCTCGGGTGGCCCCTCGTGCGTCTTGAGGGCGCCACGCATCTTGCGCGCGTAGTCTTCGAGCTGGCGCTTGGCGCCGTCGAAGGCGTCTCGTATCGCGACGTACACGTCCTCGTGTGCATGGTGTGCGGGGGGTTCGCGGCTCACGACGAGCTCCTGCCCGGGGACCCGCAGGTCGATGCGGACGTGGAACAGCTTCCCCTTGCGATGCTGCCGATGCGGCGTCTCGACGACGACGCGCGCGCTGGTGATACGATCGTAGAACCCCTCCAGCTTCTCGGCCTTGTCGCGGATGGCGGACTCGATGGCAGGGGAGGGCGGCATGTTGCGGAAGGTGATCTCGAGGGGAGCTTGCATGCCGTTCACCAGCATCCCACGTGCCAGGCTACTGGAAGTGCCTGCTCGGTGATCCGCGGACCCGGTCGGGCTCGGGGCGCCGAAGAATGGTGGGGTCTCTCCCGGGAGCGCACACGAGCGGTCGCGTACGCCGGGCGAGGTTGCCACGAGCGAGAGGGCCGAGCGGCCGCGGATCTCAGGATCGGGAAATGGCTCACCCGATCGGATCGATTCGACGTCGCCGCGCCCACCCCTTCGCGCGCGCGATGGCGACGCGGATCGCGAAGCCCTCTTCATGCCCGTTCGCGAGCAGGGCGTTGGCGATCTCGATGGCCTTTCGACGCACGGGTGGCGCCAGGTGCTCCATCGCGGGCGGGTAGTACATGTCGTTCCAGGGCATCGGTCCGCATTGCGACCGGCGGTCGGACGCGAGGTTCCGCTCCGCAGGGTGTTCGCGCTCAGGCCATGAGGTCGCCCAGCCGCCGGAGCATGCGGACGACCTCGTCCGGCAGCAGCGACGGCGGCTTTCCGACCGCGTAGCAGCCAATGATGATCTCGGCCGAGCGGTCGATGATCTCGACCATGTCGGCCGCCCGGCGCAGGCTCCGGCCTGCGACGATGAGCCCGTGGTTCTGCATGAGCACCGCGGGACTCGTGCGCGCGGCCTCGCCGACGGCACGGGCGAGCTCGTCGGTGCCCGGCATGATGAAGGGCACGCGCGGGATGTCGCCGAAGAAGGCGGCCTCGGTAGAGATCGGCGGGAACGGCAGCCCGGTGTCCACGAGGATGGTCGCGTGCGGTGCGTGCGCGTGAACCACTGCGCGCGCTTCCGGACGCGCCCGATAGATCGCGCAGTGCATGAGGCGCTCGCTCGACGGCGACAAGGCGTTGGGGTCGAGCGGGTTGCCGTCCAGGTCGAGGCGGACCAGCATTTCGGGCCGGAGCTCGCCCTTGAACGTCTGGCTCGGTGTGATCCAGATCTCGTCGCGGTCCGGGACCCGGACACTCACGTTGCCGCCCGTGGCCGTGATGAGCTCCGAGGCATAGAGCTCGTTCACCACTCGTAAGAGCTCCTCGCGCACGTCGCCCGCCGAGGCGGGGGGCGCGGCCGGCGCTCGCTTGGCAGCCCCCGCGCTCGCGGCGAGCGCGGCGAGATCTCCGGGTCCACCGGCTTCTCCACGCGCCTCCCGATAGTGGCGGGAGAGCGGCTCTTGGAGTTGCTGGAGTGTCATCGCCTTCATCGTGTCGCCGCGAAACGAGAGTCGCCCGCTCGTCGCGGCCTGCATCGGGTTCAGCGCGCCGGTGAACATGCCGTCGAGAATCTCGGCGCGCATGGTGAGCTCGACGTCGGCGCGGGTGTCGGGATCGCCCAGCTCGGCGGAGACCACGCCATCGCGAAGACGGAGATGGAAGCGCGTGGCGAGGTCGGGCAGCGCGAAGCGCAGCGTGACGTTCTTGCCGGCCGCGAACTCGCGCAGGCCCGCATCGCTCGTGATCCGCGAGAGGAAGCCGCGCAGGATCCGGGTCATGCGCTCGACGATCTCCGCGGGCGCCGTCGCGGCGGGCGAGGGCAGGGGGCCGGCCGGCCCGCGCGCGTCTGGGTGGGACGGAGACGCGGTAGCCGTGGTGGGTGCCGAGGTGGGCCGGCGCTGGAGGTCGGAGACGGCGGGGGCGGGCCCCGCGGCGAGCCGGGCGAGGGTCGCCTCGTCCGGCACGGGCCTCGCCCGGGCCCAATCGAAGTTGCGCAGCATCGAGGGATCGAGGGCATGTCGAGGCGTCTCTCCACGGAGCAAGCGTGCGAGGTCCTCCGCCACGATTGCGCCCTGATGGGCCGCCACCTCGGCGGTGTTGCCACCGACGTGCGGCGTGACGATGACGTCGTCGCGCACGACGAGTGGATCGTCGGAAGCCGGCGGCTCGGTGGCAAAGACGTCGAGCGCCGCGCCCGCCACCTGTCCCGACTCGAGCGCAGCGACGAGCGCCGCCTCGTCGACCAGCGCCGCGCGAGCGGTGTTCACGAAGTGGACGCCTCTCCGCATACGGGCGAACTCGGCGGCACCGATCATGCCGGTCGTCGCGTCGGTGACGGCGGCATGCAGGCTCACGATGTCGCTGCGGCCGAGCAGATCCTCGAATCCGACCGGCTCGGCGCCGGCGGCCTGCACGTCGCCGGCGGCGACGTACGGGTCGTGCACGAGCACGCGGGCGCCGAACGCGAGGAGCCGCTTCGTGACGCCCTGGCCGACCGCACCGAAGCCGACGAGGCCGACGACCTTCCGCCACAGCTCGTGGCCCTGCAGCGACGTGAACGCGCGGCCCATGCGGGCCATGTCACCGCCCTGGCCGCCCGGCTCGTGGAGGAACGCGGTCGCGGCCGGGAGTTTGCGCAGCAGCATCAGCATGAACGCGAGCGTGAGGTCCGCGACCGCGTCGGCGTTCCGGCCCGGGGCATGCAGCACGGGGACACCGAACGCCGTGCACGCCGCGACGTCGATGTTGACCGCCTGGCCGCGGCACGAGACGACCACGCGCAAGTCGGGAACCTGCCGGAGCGCCTCCACGTCCACGACGTCGATCTCGGTGACGAAGACGTGGAAGCCGCGCAGCGCGGTGACGAGCTCCGCCCCGGCGAGCAGACGCATGTGCGTCCGGAAGCTCTCGTACTCGACCTCGCCAAGGGCGCGCAACGCGTCGAGCGCTTCATCGCCCATGTCCGCGGTCACGAGGATGCGAGGACGGGAGCGCGGCGCCGCGTCGGCCGGGGAGCTCATGCCGCCCCCCGCTGCACCTGCCGTGCCAGCGGCGATGTCGCGTCGGATCGCGACGTCTTGCCGGAACCTGGAAGCCGGTTCGACGTCGTTCCCAGCCCCGCCGCCGGCGCGAGGAGCAGGATTCCGACGACCCTCGTCGCGGCAAGCGGAATCGCGACCGCGACCGCCCCGGCGCACAGGAGCGGGATCACCAGGCGCTCCGCCGGCCCTCCCGCCGCTGCGCCGAACCCCGCGACCGCGGCGCTCGCTCCCACGGCGGCGATCGTCGCCGCCAAGGTCACGAGATCGATCGGGAGGCCGAGCCAGCCGAAGAGGCCGAGCGCCGCCGTGCCGGTGACGAGCGCGCCGGCCGCCGCGCGCGCGCCGGCGTGCCACCCGCAACCGACCCCGATCACGAGAGCCATGACCACGACGAGCGCGAGGCCGCCCATCGCGAGCTGCGACGCGATGTCCGCCATCGCCAGGAGCACGGCGCCGTCACCACCAGGGCCCTCGACGACGACATCGGGGAGCGGATGCGTCACGAGCGCCGCTTGCATGCGGTCGGTGACGCGTGCGACGTCGGCGCGACGCTCGCTCTCGAGGTAGGCCCACACCGCCGTGTCCGCGAAGGCGCGATCGACGAAGCGCCGGAAGGCGGGCGAGTACGCCAGCGCGAGATAGCGTGCGGCCAGCGCGCGATCGCCCGGCAGGCGCTCGAAGCTGGGATCGTCGTCGTTGAAGGCGCGGTGCACGAGCTTCACAATGTCGGCGAGCGACATTGCACTGCGGGTGGCCGGGTCGCTGCGTGCGGCCGTCGCGGCGGCGTCGAGCGCCGCCAGCGTCGCCGGCTCCTGTACGAACCCCGCCGGGCCCCTCAGACGAAACGCGATCGTCGTCGGCGGCGGAAACTGCCGCGCCACCGCACGCAGATCCAGGCCGGCCTCGCCCGGAAGGTAGCGGATCCCGTACCCGGTGAGCCCGAAGGAGACGTCGAGCATGGCGAGGCCGACGAGCGACCCCGCGAAGAGGAGTCGGGCAAGCCATCGGCCGTCGTCGTTGCGCGGCGGCAGGTCGTGCGGGCGCGCGAACCAACGGACGATGCCGTCGGCGGCGACTGCGAGTGGCGCGCCGGCGCATACTGCGAGGCCGAACCCCGCCGCCGGCGGTGGGCTCGCGCCGGCGAGGCTCGCGAATCCGAGCGCCAGGGCCGCGCACGACACGACCAGCCGGCGCGCCGAAATGCGGTCGTCCAGCGACAGTGCCGCGGCCACGAAGGCCGTCGGCGCGAGCGCGAACGCCGCCCAGGGAAGGCGGAACGTCCCGACCATCGCGAGCAGGACGACGAGCCATGCCACCGCCGTCCCCGCGGCGAGAATCGCACCCAGGGCCCGGCGACGTCCGGCGACGATCACGAGCGACAGGAGCCCGCTCGCGGCGATCACGGCCAGCGGCAGCGCGAGCCCGCGCGCGGCCCGACGTGCCAGCACGGCGACGACCGGCGCCCCGCTCGCGTGGACGTCGGCGTCCCCGTCGCGGTATCGATCGCGGAGCGCGATTGCCGCCGTGCCGATCGCGATCGGATCCGCATTGGTCCTGAAATCGGCGACGATCATGGCCGCACGGCCGTCGCGGCTCACGACGGTCGCGGCGTATTTCGGATCGTTCTCTACGCGTGCGCGGAGCGCCTGCACGGCCTCGGGGGTCTCGGGTACCGCACCCATCAGGTAGACGGGTTCGAGACCGTCGTCGGTCACGCGCAAGTCGCGCAGGTTCGGCGACGCGAGGCTCACGACATCGGTCGCGACGACGCCCGGGATCGTGAAGACCTCGCGCGTGAATGCGGTCACGCGCGCGAGCATCGGCGGCGTCCAGATCGTGTCCCGCTTGGCCGCGATCGTCCACACGACGGGGTTCTGGAAGCCGAACGCGGCGGTGATCTCCCGATCGACCCGGGCGCGCGGATCGCCGGGAGCGACGAAGCCGCCGTCCCCCACGTGGGCGAGGAGTCGCGGGGTCGCCATCGCGAGCGCGGCGGCCGTCGCGGCGAGCAGCAGCGCGCCCGTCCAGAACGGTCGCCAGCGCGGCGACGCCCGTTCAGCGGCCGAGTCGGGTGAGGACGTCGACACCGAAGAGCTCTGGGGCGAGGGGCACCCGCCAGTCGGCGGGGTTGTCCGGGTTCCGCGGAGGGAACAGGGTGACGGTCGCTCGCTTCTGCTGGAAGTTCTCCGCGGTCTGCACCGCGATGCCGCCCGACTGGACGTAGGTGCGCCCGCCGTCCGGCGTGAGAAACGCGCCGGTGCAGACCTGGTACGTGTTCATGAGCGTCCCCGCACGATCGTATTTGCTGGCCCAGCCGCCGCGGTACGTCTCGGCGTCGATGCGGAGCAGGATGCGGCCGTAGAGGTAGTTCGGGTCGTTCGGAGTCGCCTCGACGACCCACACCGGTCGGCGGACGAGCGCCGCGCCGACCGGCGCCCAGGGAAGCCCGGTCCAGCCGGCATCGTCGGCGCCGATGCGGGGGACGTTCTTCCACACCGTGCGCCACCCGCCCCCGGGCAGCGCGACGACCTCCGTCTCGCCCTTGAGGCTGTACGGATCCATGAGCAGGAGCTGCTCGCGCCGCTCGACGAGACGAAATGCGAACTGCTCGGGCTTTCCGTCGAAGAACGCACCGTCGTCGATGCTGAGGTCGGAACCCATGAAGCCGTCGGAGCGGTTGAGCGGATTCACCTGACGCGCGCGCCGCGTTCCCGGGACGAACGTCCAGAGCGCGTCCTGCCGTTCGGGATCGCGGAAACGCCAGGTCAGTGACACGGTGCCGTTCAGATCCGTCGGCGCGACGATCGTGGCGAGGGTCTGCAAGAACACGCGGTCCGGGTTCGGATCACCGGCGGACTCGGGTGAGCCGTCATAGAGACGCGTGCGGACGTCGGTCGTGATCCGCCGCTCGACGCCACGCGGGGAGAGCATCACGATCTCGGTGAGGAAGTGGAAGTTGCCGCGATAGTAGTTGGCGTAGAAGTAGTTCCACATCACCTTCGCGCCCGCCTGCGGATCCTGCTGGTCGATGTCGGGGAACGGCAACCCCATGACGTGCCCAGGCTGCTGGCGGCTCCGCCAGTCGATGATCGATCCGTTCGGAGCAATCGTGTAGCGACCGCGATTCGCGCGCGACGCCTCGCGGAAATCGGGTGGGTTCTGGATGTCGACGACGCCGGGTGCGCCGAGATCCATGATGCGATTGCGATACTCGTCCCGACGGTAGTGCTCCAGGATCTCGTCGGGAAGGAGGCCCTTGGCGTTCTCCCAGTTGCTCGAGCCGAGCAGGTCGTCGTCGCGCAGCCGGGGCGCCTCGGACGTGCGCAGTCCGGTGACCACGGCGAGGAGTACCGCCAACCCCGCGAGGATCATGCCACGCATTCCCATGCGACGGTATCGGTGCACGCGGCGTGCCGGGAGGCGAGACGCCCGTAGGTCGACGCGTTCGCAGAACTGGGAAGCAGCGCGCCGGCAGTTCCCGGATTCGTCGGCGTATGCGTGCGCGCGTCAGATGCTGAGCTCACCCAGCTTGCCCTGGAGATCCAGCCACTTGCCGTAGCGCTCGGTGCAGGCGGCAAGGGACGAGGGCTCCGGCTCGACGACGCCTCGCGCGGTCATCGCGGCGAGAGCGTCCGGTACGCTCGGGTGCAGCCCGCTGCCGACCGCCGCCAGCACGGCGCATCCGAGGCTCGCGGTCTCGAGTACCTTCGACACGAGCACCGGCATCGCGAGCGCATCGGCGAGCCGCTGTACGAGGGTACGGCTCTGCGCCATGCCGCCGCTCACGCGGAGCGAGGTCACGGGCCGCCCGTTCGTCGCGACCAACTGCTCGACGTTCGCGCGCACCGCGAAGGCGACGTTGTCCATGAACCCGGCGAGGATGTCGCCGTGGTTCGGACGATCGAGGTGGAGGATGGGAAAGCGGAAGAGGATGCCGCCCGCGCGAAAGGGATTCATCTTCCGCAGGTCGAATACCAGCGGCCCGAGGAAGGCGTGCACCGTGCGTCCGCTCGCGGCCTCCATCGCGGATTCGGATGCGGCGTGCGCGGCCTCATCGGCTGCACCGAAGAGGAGCTTCAGCAGCCAACGGTAGGTGCCGCCGGTGTCGCCGGCGTTCGATTCCAGCACCCAGCGCTCGCCGACCACGTGGCAGCCCGTCCAGAGGTTCGCGGCTGGGTCGAGCACCGGGGTCGCCGTCACCATCTGGACGGGGCACGTCGTTCCGAGGACCGCGGCCGTATCGCCGTCGGCGCGCGCGTCCGAGGCGAGCAACGCACATTGCGTGTCGGCTCCGCCCGTGAAGACCGGTGTCCCTTCGGGAATGCCGGTCGCCCGCGCGGCCGCGGCGGTCACCGTGCCCACCTGGGTGCCGGACGCGTGAAGGTCAGGGAGGATCGAACGTGGAACGTCGAAGCTCTGCAGGATCTCGCTCGACCACGTGCGCTGCGAGACGTCGTAGAACATCGACTCGGCGGCGTTCGATGGCTCCGCGACGCATGCGCCGGTCAGCCGCTGGGTCACCCAGTCGCTCAGCATGAGCACGGTCGCGATGCGCGCGGCATCGCCATGTTTGCGGTACCAGAGGTAGCGCGCGAGCGGGAACACACACGCGGGCAGATGGCCGGTGATCGCGTGGAGTCGCTTCGTGCCGAGCTTCTCGTGTACCTCGAAGCCCTCGAGCGCGGCGCGCGCGTCGAGATTCGGTCCGGCGTAGAGCACCTCGCCGGCGCGATCGAGGAACACGCAGCCTTGACGCTGGCTCGTCACGGCGACGCCGCGCACGCGGGCGTCCGCGGGAAGCGCGGCGAGCGCCTCCTGAGCGCACGACGCGAGACTCTTCCAGAACGCGGCGGGATCGAGATCGAATCCGCGCACGAACGGGATGGTCGGGTCGTCGAGGACGCGATACTGGAAGTGCTCGCGCGCCTGGGCCAGCAGCCGTCCGTGCGCGTCGTACACGACGCAGCGGCCGGAGCCTGTTCCTGCGTCGAACGTGACGAGGCAATCCCCTGCCGTGGAGCTATGTCGAGGCGGGCTGGCCACGCCCCCCCGAAGCAACGGCGATGCCGGTCGTGAACCGAGACTCGATCCCGGGGTGGTTCGCATGGCTCGGAATGTCACGGGTCGGGCGACACCGAGGCTTCGCGTCGGCAGGACGCCGGCTACGTTCCCCTGGGCGGCATGGTGATTGCTGCGGCTCGGCTGCGGAATGACCATGCGAGCCGAGCGGCTGTCGTTCCCGAGCCACGTCGGAGTAGGCAACGTCCGGTCGAATTGGAGCCGGCTCCGCGACGGCTACGACGAGCGGTTCCGTCGCGTGTGGCGAGACTATCCACTTACGTGCGCCGCTGCCGTCCGGGCGTGCCAGAACCAGCTCTGGCAGATCGTCCTGTCGCCGGCCGGCGTCCCCGGCGGCTACACATCGGTGCGTTGACGAGGACGGGGAGCGGCCATCCGCGAGCGGGCGCCCGTCGAACCGCGAGCGCCGGCGCAACCGCAGCGCTCGCACGCACCACGCTCTATTCCGAAGAGCTCGGGATAGAGCTCGCCCGGAACACCGACGCCGAGTGCTTTCGTTGGTTCCTCGCCAGCGTGCTCTTCGGCGCCCGGATCTCGGAGGACATCGCCAAGAACACTTTCCGGGTCTTCGTCCGCCACCGGATGACGAGCCCCCGAGCGATCGTCCGCGCCGGCTGGGACTTCCTGGTGGACCCGATCATGCGCGAGGGCGGTTACGTTCGCTACGACGGTCGGAAATCCACTCAGGTCCTGCGCGATTGCCAAACGCTCCTCGACGAATACGGCGGAAGCCTCCTGCGGCTGCACGACCTCGCCCTCGACGCGCACGACCTCGAGGCGCGTGTGGAGGCGTTCTACGGGATCGGGCCGGTCACCGCGAACGTATTCCTGCGAGAGCTCAGGCCCTTCTGGCGAAAGGCCGACCCGGAGCTCCTTCCCGCCGTTACGCGGTTGGCACGCCGGCTCGGCATCGACCTGCGCACCTACGACCGGAAGACGCTCCGCTTCGTTCGCCTGGAGGCGGGCCTCATCCGCGGACGGCGAGAGCGTGGGGCTCGATCGCGCCCGTCCGCACCGCCGGTGTTGCGGCGGCCCAGGTGAGACGACGGTGGCGGAACACGCTCCCGCGGAGCCATCGCGAACCGGTGCGGTGAAGGCGCGCGCCCAATGCTAGAGAGCCCCGGCGTGGAGGTCGTTCTGCGAGTCGAGCATCTGTCGGTAGCCTTCGGAGGGACTCCCGTCCTCGACGACCTCAGCTTCGCGGTGCCGCAGGGAAGCACCCTCGCCGTGATCGGTCCGAACGGCTCGGGAAAGACGGTGCTCTTCCGCGCGCTCGTGGGCGCGGTGCCATATCGCGGAGCCCTCGAGTGGGCGCCTGGCACGCGGGTCGGGTACGTGCCACAGAAGCTCGACATCGAGCGCGACCTGCCGATCACGGGTCTCGATTTCCTGCGCGCGAAGTTGGCGCTCTCGCGGGCCGGCCGGGACGAGCTCGCGGACGCGCTCGATCTCGTCGGGCTGCCGGTCGCGAGCGCGACGCGTCCGATCGGCACGCTCTCGGGTGGGCAATTCCAGCGGCTGCTGTTGGCCTTCGCGCTCATCGGGCGGCCGACGGTGCTGCTCTTCGACGAGCCCACCGCCGGAGTCGACGAGCCGGGTGGAGAGCGCATCTACGCCACCATCCGCCGGCTGCAGGAGCGCAGGGGGCTGACGTTGATGCTGATCTCGCACGAGCTCAGCATCGTCTATCGGCATGCCTCCAGCGTGCTCTGTCTCGGCCGTGGTCGCCCGTGCCTGGGTGCGCCGCGCGACGTGCTCACGCCCGAGAAGATGGCCGAGATGTACGGCGCGCCCGTCAAGTTCCACCTGCACGACGATGCCGGCTAGCGCGCTCGTGCTCTCGATCGCGATGGCCGTCGCGGCCGGGCTCGTCGGGAGCTTCGCGGTGATGCGTCGCATGACGCTCGCCGCGGATGCGATCTCGCACGTCGCGTTGCCGGGGATCGGTCTCGCGCTGGCGTTCGGCGTGCATCCTGCGCTCGGTGCCGCCGCGGCGCTCGGCCTCGGCGCCGTTCTCATCTGGACGCTCGAGAGTCGAACGCGGATCGCGACCGAGACGTTGATCGGTGTCGTCTTCTCGACGGCGCTCGCGGTGGGCAGCATCCTCGCCTCGGGTGACGAGCTGATCGATGCGCTTCTCGGCTCGCCGGGTGCCCTGACGCAAGGGGAGCTCGCCATCGGCCTCGCAGGTGCCATCGCCGTGGTGGTTTTCGTTCTCGTGGCACGTCACCGGCTCCTCGTCGCGCTCGTGTCGCCCGACATCGCGCGCACCGCGGGGGTCGACGTCCGCCGCCTCGATCTGATCTACCTGTTCGCATTCGCGCTCACCGTGGCGCTCGGGCTCCGCTACCTGGGCGTCCTGCTGATGGGGTCGCTGATCATCATCCCGGCGGCCACGGCGAAGTATCTGGCGCGGAGCCTCCGCGGCATGCTCACGACCGCGGCCCTGGTGGCGGTATTCGCCACGGTCGCGGGCGACGCGCTCGCAACCCGCTTCGACCGTCCCACGGGCCCGCTGATCGTGATGGCGGCGGCCGGGGTGTTCGCCGTGAGTTTGATCGCTCGGCGCGCGCCGTGACTCGTCACCGTCCCAATCCTTCGCAACCGCCTGACCTTGCGGGACCCCCGTCGCGACGGAGCGAGCGGCCGCTCGTGCACCCGGCCCTACCATGACGGTGAATCGTGGTTACATGCGGATGGTGCCAAAAGACGACGCTCACGAGCGCGCCTCGCGTGTCTTCGTCCCCGATGCCCTGCTGCCGACGCAGTATTTCGACCGTGTCCGCCGGCGCAAGGACCTGACGGGCGAGCAGCGGCTCATGTTCGCGGTCTTGGAGCTCGGGATCGAGGACTACATGAAGTACCTGACGCCGGCGGACCGGCGGACTCGGGAGCTGTTCGCCGGCGCCGAGCGCTGGATCGAGTCGGAGGATCGCTCCTGGCTCTGTGCCTTCGAAACGATCTGCCATTGCCTGAGCCTCGACGCCGACTACGTGCGACACGGCCTGCGCAGGCTGAAGGCGCGTGCCCGTGGCGGCGTCGCGCCGACGGCACCGGCGCGCGACGTCGTCGAATCCCCAGTACGCCGCCGCGCGAGCAACGAGTAGCCAGCGGCTCGGTCGACTACGATCGGCCCGCCTCGGTCATCCTCGGTGCCGTGCGAGCCATGCGCGGAGCTTCTTCACCGGCCAGGTATTGATGACGCCCGCCGGCTGCACCCATCCGCGGCGCGCGGTCATGACGCCGAGCTCCATCGAGGCGAGATGGTCGACCATGTGGGCGTCGGTGTCGATCGCGAGCAGGACGCCGCGCTCGTGCGCGCGGCGGGCCTGCACGGCGTTCAGGTCGAGTCGCGTCGGATAGGCGTTGATCTCGATCGCCTTGTCGTGCCGCTTGGCGGTGTCCAGGACCCTCTCGAGGTCGAAGGCGTATGCGTCGCGTTCGCCGAGGAGGCGGCCGGACGGATGCGCGAGCACGTCGACGTTCGGGTTCTCGAGCGCGCGGCAGAGTCGCCGCGTCATCTCCGGTCCCGGCTGCTTGAAGCGGGCGTGCACGGCCGCGACCACCACGTCGAGCTGGCCGAGCACCTCGTCCGGATAATCCATCGACCCGTCCGGCATGATGTCGCACTCGACTCCGGCGAGCACGTTGATCCCGCGCGAGGTTCGGGCGACGGCGCGGACTCTGGCGGCATGCGTACGGATCTCCGGAAGGGAGAGTCCGCCGGCGACACGCGCGGAGCGGCTGTGATCGGTGATGGCCACGTACTCGTAGCCGCGCTCCCGCGCTGCGCCGACCAGCTCCTCGATCGTCGCGCGGCCGTCGGAGGCCTTCGTGTGGCAATGCAGGTCGCCGCGCACCTCGTCGAGCGTGACGAGCGCGGGCAGACGGCGCGCGAGCGCGGCCTCGATCTCGCCCGCGTCCTCACGCAGCTCCGGCGGGATCCACGGCAGCCCGACGGCGCTGTAGACCTCCTCCTCGGTCGCGCCCGCCACGCGCGCGCCGCTCTTCTCGCGGAACACGCCGTACTCGTTGATCTTGAGATGCCTCCGCACCGCCATCTCGCGAATCCGGATGTTGTGCTGCTTCGACCCGGTGAAGTAGACGAGCGCAGCGCCGAACGACGCCGGCTCCATCACGCGGAGGTCGACCTGGATGCCTTCGCGATGCCGGATGGATCCTTTGGTCGCACCCTTCTCGAGGATCTCGGCGACGTCCGGCAGCGCGACGAAGGCGTCCATCACGGCGGCGGGGCGATCGGACGTGACGAGCACGTCGATGTCGCCGACGGTTTCGCGACCGCGCCGCACGGACCCGGCGAGGGTGATCTGCTTCACGCCGCGGGTGCGCCGTAGCGCTTCGACGATCGTCCTGCCGATCGGAAGCGCGCGGCCGAGCAGCATGCGCGCCTCGCCGCTGCGCACCAGCGCGATGCCGCGCAGGATGCTCTGCTCGGTCTTGGCCTGGATGCCCGGCAGCCCGCGCAGCCGGCCCGCACGGGCGGCCTTCTCGAGGCGATCGATGCCCGTGATGCCCTTCTCGTGAAGCCGCATCGCCATCTTGGGCCCGATGCCGGGTACGTTCATGAGCGCCACCACGCCGGCCGGGATCTTCTTCGTGGCCCGCTCGATGTCGCGCACGTGGCCGGTCTGGAGGTACTCGGCGATCTTGCCGGCCAGGTCGGCGCCGATGCCCGGGATCTCGTCGAGGCGATCGTCCCGTGCGAGCGTCTGTACGTCCTCGCGGAGCGATTCGAGGCTCTGTGCGGCGCGCCGATATGCCCGGATCCGGAAGACGTTTTCCTCGCGCAGCTCGAGCACGTCGGCCATCAGGTCGAAGAGGCGCGCGATCTCGAAGTTCTTCATGGCGGAGGATCGCGTTCGGCGACCATGTCCGGTACGTACGACACGTCCTTCCGGGAATCCAAGCGGCGTACCGTGCCGTGCCGTCGCGTGCGGCCGGCTCCGACGGCGCCGGCGATTTCCGACTTCGGGGTGATCCCGGGCCGTCGGTTCCGGCAGCTGGGAATCGAAACGCCTCGATCACGACCGCTCCGATGGCATGCACGGTGCAATAGGTCGGTCCCGTCCGACGGGGCATGATCGGAGGTGAGCGATGGACCCGAATCCAACGACAGGCCAGCCGACGCTCCGCCACGCGATTGCGCGGCTCGTCGCCGCCATGATGGTCGCGGATCGACGGCTTGCGACCGAGGAGATCCACGAGGCCACCCGCCTCGACCAGATCGGCCTCGGGCCGTTGAGCCCACTCGTAGCCGAGGAGCTGCAGCGGGCCACCCGGATGCCGGTCGACGTCGGCGAGGCATGCCGCGCGCTCTCGGGTACCGGTCCAGCTCTCATCGGGACGGTGCTCTCGGTGCTCGCGGGCGTGGCCGCGAGCGACGGCGCCGTCGACGACGACGAGCGCCGCGTCTTTACCGCCATCGCCGAGCGGCTCGGCGCGGGCATGCGGGAGATCCGCGACTACCTGGGACCGAGCGAGCCGACCGGCGACACCGGCACGGCCGCCACGGCGGCTGCGACACGCCGCGCGGTTGCGCGGGATGACGAAGGTGCGAGCGCCCTCCGAGCCCTTGGGCTCGGCACCGCGTCGAATGCGACCGACGTCGATGCAGCCTATCTTCGGCTCGTCGAGCAATTCGACCCGACGAAGGTGGCGCCACTCGGCGCGGACTTCGTGGTGCTCGCCGTGCACAAGCTCGCGGCGCTCACCGAGCTGTACGGGGCGGCTCGCCGCGCGGCCAACGGCTAGACGCCCGGGGCGGGGCCGAGGATCAGGAATCCGTCGGGTTCGAGGCTCGTCGCCAGCATGACGTCGTTGATGTCTTCGTGCTCGAGCCAGGTGTCGGCGCGCCGGTGGCTCGGTTCGAGCCAGAACGTCTCGATGTCGGCACGGAGTCGTACGAACGGCGCCAGCCGATCGAGGCGCGTGCGGACCGTGGGGCTCACGCCGTGCCAGGCCGCCGACTCGACGCCGGCCAGTCCGATGGCGAGCCCGAGCTCGCGGAATGCGAGACGGTGGCGCGCTGGGGCGCGGAGGTCGAACTGAGCCAGGTAGCGTGGGAGTCCGGCGAGCGCCGATGCGAGCAGCGCGTCGATCAAGGCGTCGACGCCGGCGTCGTGCGGCGCGAGCTGTGCGAGCCGACAGGCATCCGCCAAGAGTCCCCCGATGCCGAGGGGGTCCGTCGTCGCGAGCGCGCGGCGATCGATCATCGCCGCAAAGTCCTCGCGCGCGTCGGTCACGCGCGGCTCGATTCCCGACCCCGTGGCTTCGAGCTGCAGGCACGTGACGAAGCCGTCGACCGGATCGTGCTGTCCCATCGAGGGAACCAGCGGGCGCGACAGGTCGACGCTCATCTTCCAGTACATCCGTTTCGGTCCGCCTGGCCGCGGCATGTACGTAAAGGCGCGGTGCGAGACCCGCGCCAGCTCCCGTGCCCAGCGCGTGAAGAGCGGCTGGCCGGTCCATCGGGTCACCTGATCGAGCGCGTGCATCCACTTGGTGAGGTAGTGGAAGTACTGGCCGTCCCGGTCCCATTCGAGGCGTTCGTCGAGCGGCTCCCCCGGCTGGCGTTCGGGGAGCGGCTTGCCGATCCTGAAGCCGCCCGCGGTCGGATGTCTCTCGCCGTCCGCGTCGCCGAGCCCGCTGATCCAACCGGAGCGCGGATCGTCGGGCCGATGCCGGCCGAGGACGTGATGCACCTGATCCACCAGCTGCAGGGCCAGCTCGCCGAATCGCGATTCTCCGGTGATGCGCCCCAGACCTTCGAGCGTGCAGACGGCAAAGGCGTCGGTCCAGAGATAACGCTGCGGGACGCGCGGGGAGAGCAGCCCGGTGCGGTCCGCGAACCGGAGCAGGAGATCGTTCGCCTGCGCTCTGCGTTCCGTCATCACCCTCGAAGCTGCGCACCCGGTCCCCGGCGCGCAAGGTGCGAGACCGCGCCGGGACTCACCTCCCCACGGGGATCGTGAGCGTCGGCACCGTCTGCGGCGTTCCCTCGACGAGGCGCATGCCGATGAGGGTATGCAGCAGGCGGAATGCGAGCTTGCTCGGTCCGTCGTCCGCCGCGATGTAGAACCAGTAGCCGCGGTGGCGGACGGCGACGAGCACGTCGGTGGACGGACGACTCGAGGAGCTGTGGATCCGCATCACGCCCCGAAAGGACGAAACGCCCGCGAGTTCGGGATCGGCCAGGTGCAGCGCGGCGTGCTCGGGCGGCACTTCGACCGCACGCGCGGCGAGCTCGATCAGGTCGTAGACCGAGCGCGTCTGGACGTTGAGCTCGGGTTTGGTGGCCCGTCCGACGGCCAGACTGACGGGCAGGACGATGTCCCGATCCGTCCGGGCGAGCGACGGCGAGAGCCCCCACATTCGCAGCAGGTCTCGAACGACGTCGCGGTTCGTGGCCGCGTAGTCGTGGATCACGAGGGCGAAGCCCCCCGTCTTCGTCGACGTGGACGTCCACGTGGCCTGCCCCACGAGCTGCAGGCGTTCGAGCAGCGCGATGGCCGCGTCGAAGTCGGCGTACGATTCGGGTGGACCGTAGAGTGGATTCTGCAACCCGTTGACCTGCTTGACGAGGATCGAGATGAGCTTGGCCGGCGCATGCTCGATGCCGCCCAGCAGCACCAGCACGTCGAGGCCGACCGGAGCCAGGATCGCCTTCGCGAAACGCTCGCCTTGCACCGGCGTGTAAGCGATGGTCGGATTCTCCTCGTACGCGACCCCGACGGAGAGCGGCACGATGTTGCCCGAGTAGTTGCTCGACGGACCGATGCCGAACTGGGCCGCGGTCAACGTCGATGTACGTAGGTTGGCCGTGATGCTCGAGACCGAGAGCAGCCCGGACGGCTCGCCGTAGCGCGCGTGGACGATCAGCTCGAGCGTCTGCTCGTTGTTGGTACTGCTTATGACCTCGTTGTAGAGCCCGCGCCCGCGCACGATGGCTCCGGGTCCGAGGGTCGCGCGGGCACCGAACAGGCGGCTGCAGCCGCACAGGCAGAGCGCCGCGGCAGCAACGTGCGCGATCGCAGCCGCGCGCCGGCGCGACCCCACCGACTCCGCGCCAGCGCTCGTCGCCGCGGCGCTCACCGCAACAGGATGTGCGTCACGACCCGGTTGATGCCGGGCGTCTGCAGCGCCGCGCGCCGGGCTTCGTCGATCTGGGCCTCCGTCTGTGCCTGGCCCATGATGAAGGCGGTGCCGTTGACGACCCGGTGCTGGAAGCTCTGTGAGGCGAGCCCCTCGTCGGCGAGGAGGTTCACGCCCAGGTCCTTGTTGACGGCGAAATCGGTCGCCGAGTCGGCGATGCTGTTGCCGATCGCCACCTCCATGTCGTCGAAGATCTCGTGACCGGGCGCGGCCTGCCGGGTGATGTCGACGGCCTGCCGGCGCGCGTCCCAGCTCCCGACCACGCCCGTCAGCATGATGCGACCCAGGTAGACGTCGACGTTCACCTTGGCGGCGAGCGTGGCGTTCGTGTTGAGCAGCGCGCCCTCGACGGTGCTCTTCACGTCGAGATCGGCGGCCTGCTGGTCGAGCGTGCGGTCGTCGGCGGCGGCGCCGGCGACCATGGTCGCCCCCTGCACGATGGCCATCTGCGGACATCCGGTGCACCAGACCGCAGCGAGGGCGGTGAGGAAGGCGGAGGCGAGGATCGACTTGTGGGATGTCATCATCGGGGCGAGTTACCACACGACGGGAGCATGTTCACGCGCCCCCGTGCGCACCCGTCACCCGCCCACGCGCTTCCACGTGCCGTCGGGATCGTACTCCGTGATCGCGCCCGCGAGCTCGGCGGTCTTCTCGCCGAGATCCTTCTCGTAGACCTGGCCGTCCGGACCCACGACGAACGTCATGATGCCCGACGTCCCATAGACGATCGGATAGGCGACGAGCGCGAAGCCGCCGGTCATGCGGCCGCCGGCGACATAGGTCTTCGCTCCACCCCGCGCGGCGCTTCCCTGCCGGGTGAGAATGCGGAAGTGGTAGCCACGCCACGTGCCGTGCGGGTGCTCACCCTTCGTGCCTTCGACCACGGCGGCGACGGGGCCGAGCGGGCTCATGTCGCGCGTGCCTTTGGAGGGCCAGTAGAGACCGTCCTTCTTGCCCGGTGAGCTGGCGAGCTTCTGCGCATAGACGCCGCGGGTGCGGCGCGCGTAGTCCTCCTGCGCATGGACGTAGAAGCGGCAGGCGGTGATGGCCTCCAGCTCGTCGGCGCCGATCCGGCGCCGGCGAATCTCCTGCATGCCCTCGGCCGTGTCGAAGTACCACCCCTTGCCGTCCTTCACGAGCGGAATGGGCATGGTCCAGTCGTCCGTGCCGACGACGAGGTGCAGGGCGCCGCCCTTCGGATCGAGGCGCATCGACTGCTGCGCGGCCTCGTCCAGCTTCTGGCAGCGCTCGCGATCGGTCGCGGCGTCGCCCGTGGCGATGATTCCCTTCGCCTGCTCGCCGAAGATGGCGACGATCTTGGCGTCGTCGTTCGCGCGGCAGGCCGCCAGCAGCGCGTCGACCGCAGCCTTCGGCGTCGAGAAGTGCTGCTCCCCTCCCGACGCAGGATGCGAGGCGGGCGCAGGGCCGCGGGTGGCGCATGCCCACAGGGCGAGCGCGACGAGCGAGACGGCGGCGCGCGGAGCCGCGAGGTGGAGGTTCATCCTTGAAGTCGTCATGTCGTGATCTCCGTTCCGATCTCGTGGCGCGCTCAGCGCCGGCCGCCGCCGCGGAACCCGCCAAACCCGCCGCCACGGAAGCCGCCGAAGCCGCCGCCGCCCCAGCCTCCGCCGCCGCGGTCGAAACCGCCGCCGCCGAAGCCTCCGCCGCCGCCAAAGCCCCCGCCACCACCCCAGCCACCGCCGCCGTAGCTCCGACCGCCGCCGCTGCCCCAGCCACGGTTGCTCGCATCCTGCGCGCCCCAGCCGCCGCCACCCAGGCCATGGAATGCATCAGCGCCGGAGCCGCTCTCGCCGCCCCACGAGGAACGCCCGCCCCAGCCGCTCGAATCGTAGCTGTGAGACGCACCGTAGCTGCCGCTCGACGAGGGCGGATGGTACGTCCCGGTCTGGCCGTTCTTGTCGTACGCGCCCGTCGACGGATTGTACGTCCCGTACTTGCCGGTCGAGGGATTGTACGCGCCGTAGGTTCCGGTCCTGGAGTTGTAGCCCGTGTAGGTGCCCGATTGCGGGTGGTACGCGGTGTAGGAGCCCGACGATCCGTAGCCGGAGTGGTACGCGTTGTAGTCGTTCGAATAGTTGTAGTGGTAGTTGTTGTTGATCGTGACGCTGCCGTAGCTCCCGTAGTTGCCCCAGTCGCACGCGTAGGCAGTGGCCGCGCCGGCCGCGAAGCCGACGCCGAACGTCATGAGGGGGGCGTAGGCGTAGTAGGGCGCCGGCTCGAGGATCGCGACGGGGTTGTACTGCGGCACGTAGATGTAGGCGGGGTTCGCCGGCTCGATGATGATCGTGCTGCCCTGCGTCTGCACCGTTTGGTAGCTGTTCGAGCTCAGGTTGCCGGCGTTCTTGGCCTGGGCCCGTACGGCCTGGATCGACGCCATGACGCCACCCTGGTTTGAGATGAACGCCTGCCCGAGCCGCGTCGTCCAGTCGATCTTGTCGTTCATCATCTTCAAGACGGTGGGATAGGAGAGCAGCGCCTGGATGCTCGGGTCCCACTGCGACGCGGTCGCTTCGCTCGGTCGTCCTTGGGCGAGCGCCGATGCGGCGTCCATGACCTCGAGCGGCTTCGTCGACGCGGGCAGGATCTGCGCAATCAGCGGGTCCGGATAGAGCGCGATCGGCGCGACGAGGTGCTCGAGCTCCTGGGTCGCGCCCTGCGGCTGCGCCAGCGATGCTCTGTTGTTGGCGCACGCGAGCGCGACGAACGCAACGAGTGTCAGGTACCAGTGCCTCTGGACTCTCATGGGCGCTTCTCCTCCGGTGGATAATGACCCGTCGTGATCGTCGCGTGCGCGCGGCTGCGGCGCATCGCGGGCGCATCTTGCCATCGCGCTCCGGTGCGATTCAACGGACGGCACGGAAAAACATCGGCGCTGGTCAGGATGGGCTACTCTGGTTTCATCGCTTCCCGGCCGCTATGCTCCCCATCGTCGATGAGCATTCCGGTGCCGCTCGAACGCCTGCGCGCCGCGACCCTGGAGCGCGGCGGTACCGCGTACCTGCTCACGGTCTCCGACGACGGCACCCCGCACGCGGTGCACGGCGCCGTACGCTGGGACGGCGACGTGCTCGTGACCGAGGTCGGGAGGCGGACAGGAGCCAACGCGACGGCGCGGCCGTCGGTATCGCTCCTCTATCCCGTGCGGACCGAGGGCGACTACAGCCTGATCGTCGACGGCACGGCGGTGGTCGAGAACGGCAAGCGCGTGGTGATCACGCCGACGACGGCGGTGCTGCACCGACCCGCGGCAGTCCCCGATCCGTCGTCGCCGTGCGCCGCGGACTGCGTCCCGCTGCTTCGCACGACGCGCGGCTGAGCTCAGAGCGACTGGCCGGTCGACTCGAGGACGCGCTGCCACAGCTCGCCGTGCGGATCGAGCCGGCGCTGGGCGGCGACGGCGATCGGGATGGGGACGTGCACGAAGCGCTGGTTCCACACGGCGACCAGCAGGTCGGTTCGCCCCGCCATGCCGGCGTGGACGGCGTGCTGCCCGAGCGCGAGGCAGAGCTGCGCATCGAACGAGTTCGTCGGCAGACTCCGTATCGTATAGCTCGGATCGATGTATCGGACGGTGGCCTCGATGCGCCGTTCGGTGAAATGCGCGGCGAGCCGGTCGCGAAGGAACGTGCCGACGTCCTTCAGCTTGACGTTGCCGGACGCGTCGCGCGCGGGGACTCCTCCGTCCGACAGCAGCTCCTGCCCGGCGCCCTCTGCGACGACGACCACCGCGTGGTGCTTGGCCGCGAGGCGCGCCTCGAGCGCCGCAAGGAAGCCGTCGGGCCCTTCGAGCACGAAGGGACGTTCCGGCACCAGGCAGAAATTCACGTCGCCGCTCGCCAGCGTCGCGTGCGCGGCCACGAACCCGGCGTAGCGGCCCATCAGCTTCACGAGCCCGATTCCGTTGTAGGCGCCGCGGGCTTCCTCGTGCGCGGACGCGAGCACGGAGCGTGCGGCCTCGACCGCGGTCTCGAAGCCGAAGCTGCGCCAGGTCCACAGCAGGTCGTTGTCGATGGTCTTCGGGACGCCGACGACCCCGATCGGCAGGTCGCGCCGCGCGATCTCGGTGGCGAGCGCCGATGCCCCGCGCAGCCCGCCGTCGCCCCCGATGACGAAGAGGAGCTTCACGTCGAGGCGGACGAGCGTATCGACCATCCGGCCGAGGTCCTGCGGGCCGCGCGACGAGCCGAGCGCCGTGCCCCCACGCTCGTGGATGTGCTCGACACCTTCGGGATCGAGAAGGACCGGCTCGTGCACGTCGGGATGGGCGAGGCCCGCGTAGCCGTAGCGGAAGCCGTAGATGCGCGGAACCCGGTAGTCGTAGGCGAGCCGCAGCACGATCGCGCGCACGACGTTGTTGAGCCCCGGGCAGAGGCCGCCGCAGGTGAGGACGCCGCAGGTGAGCGCCTGCGGGTCGAAGAAGATGCGGGCTCGCCGCCCGGCCGGCTCGAACGAGCGTGGAGGAGTCCCGAGTCGCGCAAGGTCGACGGTGTCGGCGCACAGGAGCACGCGGCGCGCCTCGTCGACGAACGGCTCGTGGCCGTCCCGCGCCGCCAACGGCGAGCGATGTCCGCACTCGCCGAGCATCTTCACCGCCAGCTCCTCCGCCGTCGGCCAGGAGACGGCGTCGTGCACCGGCATGTCGACCATGGGACGCGACCTCTACGACAAGACCCCCGCGCCGACAATCGCGCGCCGTCTCGCCATGGCGCGCCTACCTCCAGGGTCTCCACTCCGGGAAGGCGACGGTCACGCCGAAGTGCACGATCGTCTGCGGCGCGACCGGGGACTCGTGCCGATACGCCATCCATTCGCCGCTCACGAAGAAGTTGACGGGTGGGGACCCCGGCCGGACGATCACGTAGCCGATCCCGAAGCTGAGGGGCAC
>DATJZY010000032.1 GCA_035577985.1 Candidatus Eisenbacteria bacterium | reverse complement strand
ACGCGACCGTATCGCCCCGGCCTCATTCCGGTCGTCTTCGTCCACGGGACGGGATCGAGCGCGATGCGATGGGCGCAGATGTACAACGAGCTCGACAACGATCCGCGCATCCACGACCACTACCAGTTCTGGTTCTTCTCCTACGAGACCGGCAACCCGATCATCTACTCCGCGATGCTGCTCCGGGAATCGCTGCAGAACGCGGTGAAGAAGCTCGACCCCGAGGGTCGCGACCCCGCCCTGCGCGACATGGTCGTCATCGGCCACAGCCAGGGCGGGCTGCTCACCAAGGCGATGGTCGTCGACTCGGGAGACGCGTTCTGGCGGAACATCAGCAAGAAGCCCATCGACGAGCTCAACGTCAGCCCGGAGATGCGCGATCTCCTGCGGCGTGCCGCGTTCTTCGAGGTGCTGCCGTTCGTGCGCCGGGTCATCTTCGTCTCGACGCCGCACCGGGGAAGCTACGTCGCCGGAAGCTGGCTCGCGCACCAGGCCGCGCGGCTCATCAACGCGCCCCTCGACGTGACGCGCGTCGTGACCGAGGTGACGACGCTCAACAAGGATGCGCTCGCGGTCGAAGGCCTGCGCGGCGCCCCGACGGCGGTGGACAACATGACGCCGGGGAACCCGTTCGTGAAGACGCTCTCGCAGCTCCCGATCGCGCCCGACGTCACGGCCCACTCGATCATCTCCGTCGACGCCGAAGGGCCGCCGCAGGGGAAGAACGACGGCGTCGTCGAGTACGACAGCGCCCACATCGACGGCGTCGAGTCCGAGTTCGTCGTACGCTCGCCGCATTCCTGCCAGTCGAACCCGAACACGATCGGCGAGGTCGAGCGCATCCTCGACGAGCATCTCGACAACTACCTGGCCGAGACGAAGACCCCGCCCGTCGCGCCCGCGCCGCGGACGGGCGGCCGCGCTCGCCCACCTCGCCACGTCGCCCCGGTCGCCGCGCCGTCCCCGTCGTAACCCCGGGCCCGCCTTGCGTCAGCGCGTCCGGTTGCGCGAATATCGCTCTGGCTCGCAGCAACAGAAGGGGGACTCATGGCCCAGACGGCGCAGGTACGACGGATCGAGGTCGCGGAAAACGAGGCGCAACGCGTCTTCAATCTGCAGCGGGCGGCGTACCTCCGGCACCCGTATCCCAGCTACGAGGAGCGCTGGGAGAACCTGCTGAAGCTCGAGCGCATCCTGGTCGACAACGCCACGTCGATCGCGGAGGCGATCAACGCCGATTTCGGGCACCGCGCCTACGAAGAGTCCATGATGGCGGAGCTCTTCACGAGCGTCGACGGCATCCGGGACGCCCGCCGGCGGCTCGGGAAGTGGATGCGCCCGCAGCGCCGGCACGTGTCGGTCCTGTTCGCCACCGGCCGCAACCGGGTCATCCCGCAGCCGAAGGGCGTCGTCGGCGTCGTGTCGCCGTGGAACTACCCGCTCTTCCTCACCGCGGGACCACTGACGTCGATCCTCGCCGCCGGCAACCGCGCCATGGTGAAGATGGCGACCAACTCGCAGCACCTCTGCCGCCTCCTCGCCGACAAGTGCCGCGACGTCTTCCCCGAGGACACGCTCGCGATCCTGCCGGGGGTGCGCGCCCAGGACTTCTCGACGCTCCCCTACGACCACATGATCTTCACCGGCTCGGCCGACGCCGGCCGCACGGTCATGCGCTCGGCGGCCGAGAACCTGACGCCGGTCACGCTCGAGCTCGGCGGCAAGTCGCCGACCGTCATCTGCGACGACTTCGACGTCGACGAGGCCGCGTCGCGCATCCTGTACGCGAAGTTCCTGAACGCCGGGCAGACGTGTCTCGCGCCCGACTATCTGCTCGTCCCCGAGGCGAAGCGCGACGCGTTCGTCGCGGCCGCCAAGCGCATCATGCCCGAGCGGTATCCCGATCCGAACCAGCCGAGCTACACGTCGGTGATCGACGACAAGTCGTACAAGCGCCTGCGCGCGACGCTCGAGGATGCGCGGCAGAAAGGCGCCCAGGTCATCTCGCTCGTCCCCGGGGCCACGTTCAACGACCAGCTCCGCAAGATCCCGCCGCACATGGTCCTCGACGTCACCGACGACATGGTGATCATGCAGGAGGAGATCTTCGGGCCGCTGCTGCCGGTCAAGACGTACCGGACGCTCGACGAGGTCGTCTCGTACGTGAACGGCAAGGACCGTCCGCTCGGCTTCTACGTGTTCACGAACGACAAGGCGACCGAAGAGAAGCTCGTGTACGCGACCATCTCGGGCGGCGTCACCGTGAACAACTGCATGCTGCACGTAGCGCAGCACGACATGCCGTTCGGCGGCATCGGCGCGAGCGGCATGGGGCACTACCACGGCTACGAGGGCTTCCTCGAGTTCAGCAAGCTCCGCCCCGTGTTCACGAACCCGCGGCTCTCGCTCCTCCACATGTTCTACCCGCCGTACAGCAAGCGGACACGCCGGCTCCTCGACGTCCTGATCAAATACAAGAGGTAGCTCCAACCCGAGGCTGCGCCTCGGGTTGGGGGCGAGGGTGTGGCGGGGGTGGCACGCGCGAGCGGGGTGCGGCGGCCGGCGAAGCCGGCGCCGCATACCGGCACGCACGGTGAGAATGCATCCGCCTGCCTTGGTCGGGCGTAGCACAGCAAGGCCCGGCCACGCGGGGTACGTGTGCGCCGGCTGCGCCTTCGGCGCAGCGGCGCCGGCGAGGTAGAACGCATCCGGGGGACTGATGGGGGCGTAGGGATGGCGAGGAGACTGCGATGCGCCATCTCATCAGTGCGTTGGTACTTGGTCTGATGCTCTCGGCTGACGCTGCCGGGGCGGCGACGCCGGGGCGGGTGTGCCGCAGCGCCTGCGCGCCGCGCATCGCGGAGCAATGCCAGGGGTTGCCGCGCGGGCGCGAGCTGCGGCGCTGCCGGCGGCCGCTCATTCGCGCCTGCAAGGCGTCGACTCCCGAGGTGGCGTGCCCGACGACGAACGATCTGCGAGAGGCGCTGAACGACCAGCTCCTGCGGATCTCCTCGGGTCGGACGCTGCTCTTGTGTGCGGATGGAGGCTTCGTCCTCTCGGAGGATCCGACCGGTCCCCTCCCCGCGCCATTCCTGCGACGCTTCACCGGTACCTGGGACGTCGAGGTCGCCGAGCGACGCGCGCTCGCGATCGCGCTCGACGTGGTCAATCCCTTCACGAAGCTCGAGACCGCACGTGACGGAGCGGGCGGCTTCATCGTCGACGGCACGCCGGCGCCGGCGAGCGACGGCGCGGCCGAGTGCGCCGCGCGCAACGAGCCGCCGCCTCCCCCAACGACGATCCCCAACCCGCCCGACCCGAACGACCCCGAACGGGTGCTGGCGGTGTCGCTCGCCCTCGCCGATCGCCGGGCCATCCGCCACTTCGAGAACGCCGGGGGCATCGAGGTCGAGAAGCAGCTCACCTTCTGCAGCTCGGGCTTGCTCGAGGTGACGACCCTCGTGCACCTGTCGAACAGCACGATCGACGCGAGCTCCGACCGCGGGACCTGGTCGCTGGACCCCGCCGGCGCGGTGCTCTCTCTCGCGCTGGGCGACGGCAGCGCCGACACCGGCTCGATCGAGGTGGCATTGCAGGACGGCCACGTCGCCATCGGCGGTGAGGTCGTGGACCTCCTCGACCAGCGCGGCTTCTGCGACGACGTCGCCCTCCAGGAGCGGCTCACCGCCGCCGTCAGCGGCAGCGTCTATCTCTTCCGCCTCCGCCCCGGGAGCCCGCTCCGATCGACCCTCGCCCTGTGCGACTCCGGCAGCTACACGTTCCGCGGCATTGCCCCGAACGAGCGAGGCCGCTGGTTCGTCGAGGTCCGGGACGGCGCCGCGGAGCTGCAGCTCGTGGACGACGACGCCGGCGACGTCCGCCGCTTCGCGATGACGGAAGGCGCCGACGGCGTCACGCGCGTCGACGGCGATCGACCCCTCACCGATCCGTCCGACACCCTCGCCGCACAGTGCTCGTAGCGCGGCGCGGTTTGCCGTCCGGCGCGGCTCGTGCCAGAGGCTCTGATCCCGATGTCGGCAGGGCCCTCCGGTACGAGGCAGGTCGTGGTATTCGCGCACGCCGGCCTGCTCCTGGGTCTCGCGCTCTTCACCGCGATCCTCGCCTACCAGGGGATCCGCGACGTCACCCGGACGCTCGCCGTGGCCGGCGTGGGGCTCCTCTGGGTCGCGCTGTTCCACACGGTACCCCTGCTCGCGAGCGCGCTCGGCTGGTACACGCTGTTCGACGAGAAACGGCGCCCGCGCTTCCGCACCTTCTTCCGCGCGCGATGGATCGCCGAGTCGATCAACCAGCTCCTGCCGGCGCTGCACGTGGGCGGCAACCTGGTCCGTGCCCAGCTCCTGGCGCGCGCCGGCGTTCCGGGGACGCTCTCGGGCGCCAGCGTCGTCGTCGACATCACGCTGCACCTCCTGGGGCAGATCCTGTTCACGCTGCTCGGCCTCTCCCTGCTCCTCGCCCACGTGGGCGGCGAGCGCCTGGCGGGCCCGGCGATCGCCGGGATCGCGGCGACGGCCGCGGTGGCCGCCGGGTTCTACGCGCTGCAGCGCCGCGGCATGTTCGGCGCGCTCGCGCGCGCGATCGCCCGCTTCGTCCGGTCGCCCGACTGGGCATCGCTCTCCTCGAGCGCGGAAGCGATGGATGTCTCGATCGGAAACCTGTATGCGGAGCGCCGCCGTCTCGCGGGCTCGAGCGTCTGGCACTTCCTCAGCTGGCTGTTCGGTGCGGGCGAGATCTGGCTCGCCATGCACTTCCTCGGCCATCCCGTCGACCTCGCGACGGCCCTCGTCATCGAGAGCCTGGGCGAAGCGGTGCGGACGGCGGCCTTCCCCGTCCCCGGCGCGCTGGGTGTGCAGGAGGGCGGCTTCCTCCTGCTCGGACGGATCTTCGGGTTCGCGCCCGACCTCTCGATCGCGCTCTCGCTCTCCAAGCGCGTCCGCGAGCTGATCCTCGGCATCCCCGGGCTCGTCGTCTGGCAGCTCGAGACCGCCTCCGCGGCCCTCGCCGCCCGCGACGGCGCCGCGCGCGGACGGACGCCATGACGAGCGCATGGCCGCAGCTCGTCCTGCGAGGCGCCCGCATCTTCGACGGGGCGGGGCGCCTCGTACGGCTCGACCCGGAGAGCCTGCTCGCGGGCGCACGTCGGCGCACCGGGCTCGACGACTTCGGTGATCCGTCGTTCCGCGATCCGCTGCGCCGCCTGATGCAGTCGATCGAAGAGGAGTCGCGCCTGAGCATCGTGGGCCGCATCGCGGCACGCCACGATCTCACCGGCATGCTCATGAATCGCCTCTTGATGGAGCGCGATCGGCGTCTGCATCCGGCCATAACCGACGAGCAGATCCGGCGCCCCCTCTTCATCCTGGGCCTCCCGCGCAGCGGATCGACGTTCCTCCACGGCCTGCTGGCGCAGGATCCCGCGAACCGGGTTCCGCGCCACTGGGAGCTGCGCAGCCCGTCGCCGCCACCCGACCGCGCCACGTACGACACCGATCCGCGCATCGAGCGCGCGGCGCGCGACATCCGCTGGTTCCTGCGCCTCGCGCCGCGCTTCAAGACGATCCATCCGGTGGGCGCCCAGCTTCCCGAGGAGTGTGTCGTCATCCTCAGCCACTCGTTCTTGAGCTTCCAGTTCTCGTCGACCTGGTTCGTGCCGTCGTACCAGTCGTGGCTCGACCGCCAGGACCTGCGCCCGGCGTACCGCTACCACCGCCAGTTCCTGCAGAACCTGCAATGGCGCTGTCCCGGCGAGCGCTGGGTGCTGAAGGCGCCACCGCATCTGCCGGGACTCCGCGCGCTCTGCGCGACGTACCCGGACGCGAACATGGTCGTCACCCATCGCGATCCGCTGGAAGTGGTGGCGTCGGTCACGAGCCTCCACGTGGTCCTGCGGCAGACGTTCAGCGCCTTCGTCGACCCGGTGAAGGTGGGCGACGAGGTGACCAGGCTCCTCGCCGACGACATCCGGCGCGGCTTCGAAGCCCGCGACGAGGGCTGCGCGCCGCCGGAGCGCTTCGTCGACGTGCAGTACACGGACCTGGTGCGCGATCCGATGGGGATCGTGCGGCGGATCTACCGTCACTTCGATCTGCCGCTCTCCGCCGAGGCGGAGCAGGCGATGCAGCGCCATCTCGGCCGCAACCGCAAGGACGCCGAGGGCCCGCACGTCTACTCGCTGGCGGAGTTCGGGCTCGACGAGCGCGTCGAGCGCGAGCGCTATCGCGCCTACTGGGATCGCTGGGGCGTGCCCGCGCCGGCCTGAGCGCCCGCGCTCAGACGTCGATCTCGGCGAACAGGCCGAAGTGGTCGCTCGCGAACACGTCGCCGGTCGGATCCTCGAATACGAGCCGCGCCGAGACGATGGCGCCGCGCCCCCGACCGTCCGGTGCGCCGACGAAGATGTAGTCGAGGCGCCCGTCGGGACCCGGATCGAGCGTCGCGAAGCGGTTGCGGTTGTCCCAGGTGTGACCGTGTCCACCGGGACCGCCGATCTCCCAGGCGTCCTGGAAGCAGGTTCGCCGCCCGTCGAGGGGCGACAGACCCCGCAGGTAGCGGATCTCGGCGGAATCGGGGTGCGCGTTGAAGTCGCCCATGACGATCGCCGGAAGGTGCGCCTCCGCCGCCAGATCGCGGGCGAAGTCGTCGACCACCTGCACCTGGCGCTCCCTCACCCACCCGTGATCGGCCTCGCAGTCGAGGTGCGTCGTCAGAACCGGCAGGTTCCCGTCGGGGCTCTGGATGATCACCCCGAGGACGGTCCGTGGCTCGTCGCCCTCCCGTCCGGGCAGGCGCCGCACCTCGCTCCGCAGGATCGGCCAGCGCGAGGCGATGAGGTTGCCGAAGCCGACGCGGGTATGCTCGTGGGGAGGGACCATGATTCCATCGTCGCTCCAGCTGAAGGCCGGGCCGAAGGCGCGCGCGTACCCGATGCCGTCCAGGAGGAGCACCCCCTGGTCGAAGCCGTCGCGACGGACGACGACCTCCTGGAAGGCCGCGACGTCCGGGCGAAGCTCCGCCACACCGCGCCGAACGATCGCCATACGCGCGTCCAGGGGCTCGGATACGTTCCAGCAATTGAGCGTCAGCACCCGCAGCATGCAGCCGGATCTCCCCGTCTCAGGACGGGCGAGGTATCTACACAGAGGGCGCTCCTCGAACAACCGTTCGGGCGCAAACGCCCTGCCTCTCATCGGGCCCTTCATGCCGCGTTCGACACGGGGGCGTCGTACGAGCATAAGGGGAGCCTATCGGCCACGGGTGGGGTATCGGACCCCCGCGAGCCGCCACGATGAATCGACAGAGGCACAAAGCGCCGTCGCTGCGCCCCCTCGTGGGGCTCGTGGTCGTCGTGGCCATGGCGGGGTGCGCCCGCCCGTCCGGCCTCGCCCGCAACGCGATCGACACCGGGCCGGACGATGCCGTTCTCCAGGAGGACTACGATCCCTGGCAGCCGTTCAACGAGGCGATGTTCGACTTCAACCACGACGTCCTCGACCGCTGGATCGTGAAGCCGCTCGCCACCGGATGGGCAGCGGTCACGCCTCCGATCGCCCGGCGCAGCGTCGCCCGTGTTCTCAACAACATCGACATGCCGCGCCGCTTCGTGAACAACCTGTTGCAGGCGCGTCCCCTGGGTGCCGGGCGCGAGCTGGCGCGCTTCTTCGTGAACACCACCATCGGGGTCGCGGGCGTCATGGACATCGCCTCCGAGTTCCATCTCGATCCCAGCGAGGCGGACGCCGGAGAGACGCTCGCGCTCCTCGGCGTCGGGCCCGGCCCCTTCCTCGTGCTCCCGACCCTCCCGCCCACGACGGTTCGGGACGCGATCGGCCGCGGGCTCGATTCCCTCCTCGATCCGCTGTCGTACCTGGTCACGACCCCGTTCTTCGTCGGCCTCACCCGCTCGATCGTGTCGGCCGTGAACGAGCGCTCCCTCAACATGCAGCTGTACGACAACGTCGAGGAGAGCGTCATCGACCTCTACAGCGCGGCCCGAAACGGCTACCTGCAGCGCCGGCATCAGACGATCGAGCGAGCCATGGCCGACCGCGACAAAGAGTGGATGTGGGCGGCGCGCGACGAAGCGCCTGACACCGCGCACGTCACGAACCAAGTCGTGACCGTGGCGCTCGAGGATCCGACGTGACCACCTCCGTACGCCCTCTCGTCGTTCCCGACCGCGTGCGACCCGAGCTGCGCGCGGTGTCGTCGGCCGTCGTGCTGCGCGAGCTGCGCCGGAGCTACGCTGATCGCGAGGTCGTGCGTGGGGTGTCTCTCGAGATCGGCGAAGCGCAGATCTTCGGGCTCCTCGGCCCGAACGGCGCCGGCAAGACGACGCTCCTCTCCATGATCTCGACCCGCCTGCGCCCGACCGGCGGCGACGCGTGGGTGCACGGCAAGCACGTCGTGAACGACGTGCACGCGGTGCGCCGCCTGGTGAACGTCGCGCCCCAGGAGGAGGCGCTCTACCCGACCCTCACGGCCGAGGAGAACCTGCGTTTCTTCGCGGAGCTCTACGGCGTGCGGCGGTGGGAACGGCGCCAGCGGGTCGCCGAGGCGCTCGAGGCGGTGGGCCTCACCGCCCGCAAGGACGATCGCGTCGCGACGTTTTCCGGCGGCATGCGCCGGCGTCTCAACCTCGGCTGCGCGCTCGTGAACGGCCCGAAGCTCGTCCTCCTCGACGAACCGACGGCCGGCGTCGATCCACAGTCGCGCGCGCACATCTTCGACGCCGTGCGCGCGCTGCGCGCCCGCGGAACGACCATTCTCTACACGACGCACTATCTCGAGGAGGCCGAGGACCTCTGCGATCACATCGCGATCATGGACGAAGGGCTCGTGGTGGCGTGCGGCACGCTCCCGCAGCTCCTCGCGCTGTCGCATGCGACCGAGGTGATCGAGCTGCGCCTTCACCAGCCGCCGGAGACGCTGGCGCCGTTCGAGACGATCGAGGGCGTACAGAAGGTCGAGTCGATCGGCAACGAGCTGCGCGTCTTCACGACGCGTGCCCAGCTCGCATTGCCCCGCATCTACCGGACCCTCGCTTCGCTCGGGATCGGCATCGTCCGCACCCGGCTCACGCCGGTGACCCTGGACGACGTGTTCCTCGAGCTGACCGGCAAGGAGCTGCGTGACTGATGGTGCGTGCGGCGGCGCCGATCGTCGCGATGGCGCTCTCGATCCTCACGGCCACCCGGCCGGCGTCCGGCACCGAGGTCTTGGGACCGCTCGCCCTCACGCGCGACGTGCTCACCCGCAGCAACGCGATCGTCCGCGGTTCCGGTGACCGCAAGCAGAAGCTCGCGGAGCTGAGCGACCTCATGCGTGGTTTCCTCGACACCGACGCGCTCGCGCGCCTGGCCGCCGACAAGCACCTCCAGGGGCGGAGCCCGGCCGAAGTGGACGAGTTCATGCGGCTCTTCCACGAGTTCTTCGTCCGCACCTACGTGCAGCGGCTGCTCCTCTTCGACGCGCCGGACTTCGAGTTCGGCGACGAGAAGGTGTCCGGCGATACGGCGAGCGTCGCCACGAAGGTGGTCACGCCGGGCGATCGCTTCGCCGTCGACTACACCCTCCACAAGACGCCGGCCGGCTGGCGCGCGACCGACATCCAGGTGGAAGGCGTCAGCCTTGCGACGAACTTCCGCGCCCAGTTCGACAATGCCGTGGCGAAGGATTCGTTCGCGGGTCTCCTCGACCGCCTGCGCGCGAAAGTCGGTGCGCCCGGGCCGGGAGGATCCTGATCGCCATGTTCGCCGTCTTCCGCAACGACCTGCGCATCTTCCTGCGTGATCGCAGCGCGCTCGTCTTCTCGCTGCTGATGCCGATCCTGGTGATCACCGTCATCGCCGGGAGCATCCTGCACGGCGACGAAGGCCCTCGCCTCAGGGTACCGGTCGTGAACGAGGACGGTGGTCCGGTAGCGACCACCTTCACGAAGCTCCTCGCCGACCACGCGGACGTCCGGCAGGTGAGCCGCGCCGAAGCGGAGCACATGGTGCGCGATACGCACGAGGCTGCGGCTGCGATGGTCTTTCCGGCGCAGTTGAGCAAGCGCTACCTGCAGGGTCACACCACCGAGATCGAGCTCCTGACCGACCCCGCGGCGGGCAGCGACGTGCAGGGCGTGAAGGTCCTGCTCCTCCTGATCGACAAGGAGGCCGCGGCGCTCGCCGATCCGTTCGCCGAGGACAAGATCACGATGCGCGAGCAGAACCTCACCGGCCGCAGCCTCTCGATCAACGCCTTCGAGCAGCGCGTGCCCGGCTTCGCGCTCATGTTCGTGCTGCTGGCGGTCGTCTTCGGCACCTCGATGAGCATGCACGACGAGCGCGACTGGGGAACGCTCGTGCGCCTGCTCGTCGCGCCGAGCGGCTTCACGCGGCTCCTGCTCGGCAAGCTCGGGGCCCGCTTCGTGGTCGGCTTCGTCCAGATGCTCCTCCTCCTCGCCTGGGGCCACTGGGTGTACGGCGTTTCGCTCGGCTCCTCGCCGTCGGCGTTCCTCCTGCTCACGGCAGCGGCCGTGTTCGCCGTCGTCGCCGCGGGCATGCTGGTCGCGGGACTCGCCCGATCGCGCGAGCAGACGCTGCCGATCGGCCTCTCGTTGGTGATGGCGCTCTCGGCGCTGGGTGGGCTGTGGTGGCCACAGTCGATGCAGCCGCAATGGATGGATCGCATCTCGCCGGCGCTCTTCACGACGTGGGCGATGCGGGGGCTGAACGACCTGATCCTGCGCCAGCGGGGACTCGACGACGTGCTGCAGCCGATCGTCGTGCTCGTCGCGTACGGCGCGGCGACCCTCGCGCTCGGGCTGCGTCTCTTCCGGGTTCGTCACAGCGCGCGCTGACTGGCTTCGGGGGGCTCAGGCCGCGCCCGGAATGACCCGGCCGCCAGAGTATCGCCCTGTTGCTCGATGCCTGGGCGGAGTCGTGCAGGGTTGCGCGGTTTCTTCATCTCGGAGTCGCGCCTGCGCCACCCGCGAACCCTCCAGGTACTGGAGCGGGCGAGGGACAACGTGGTACGGCCTCGGCCATGACCCAGCGTGCGGCTGCTCTCATCCGATATTCGATTCTGCTCGCCGCTCTGCCGGTCATGGCGGCCGTCCCGGCCGCCGCGCAACCGAGCACGAACCTCGGTACCTACGTCTTGTTCGGCAGCCACAGCCTGAAGGTGCGCTCCGCGAGCATCGCAGACGGCGACCTCGGCGTGAGCGATGGAACGCTGACGAACGAGCGCACGATCCTGGCCCCGTCGTCGGACATGGCGGCGAACAAGGTGGTCGTGCAGTCGAGGGTCACCTGCGAGGACATGTTCGCGAACACGGTCAAAGGCTCGTCTGCGCTCTGCCCGCAGGTGATCGGCGTTGCGGTCCCCGTCCCGCTCATCGCGAACGTGCCGGTCGCCTGCCACTATCCGAGCCCGTTCCCGCACTGCAACTCGAGCGCCTCGGTGAGAGTCGCCAAGGGCGCCACACTGAACCTCGCACCGGGGACCTACGGCGATCTCACCGTCGACGGCGGAGGAAGCGGCCCCGCTGGGACCGTGATCCTGAACGGCACGTACACCTTCTGCGACGTGAAACTGTCGCAGGAGGCGCGCGCGCTCTTCCAGGGTCCGTCCACGGTGAACGTCGAGGACGCGGTGAACGTCGGCAACAACGTCACCATCGGAGCCGATGCCGGCGCCACCAGCCCGCCGATGCCGAGTGAGATCCGGTGGTTCGTCGACGGCAAGAGCGTCAAGTTCTCGCGCCGGGACCAGGTGGAAGGTCTCATCTGCGCACCGAACGCCCAGTTGAAGGCCAATTCCGGCTCGAACCTCGAGGGTCAGTTCGTCGCGAAGGACATCAACCTTCGAAGCGTGACCATCGGACCCGCTCTGCCGGGCGTGTGCGGCGACGACATCGTGAGCCCCGACGAGGAGTGCGAGATCGACGAGGACTGCTCGGACGAGGAGCTGGCCCTCCTGCGACTCGGCCGTGCCGCCGAACAGCTCGTGTGCGTCGACTGCAGGTGCGTGCCGAACCATCCCACGACGACGTCGACCAGCACGACCACGAGCACCACCAGCACGTCGACCAGCACCTCCACCTCGACCAGCACGAGCACCAGCACCTCGAGCTCGACGTCGACCTCGACCAGTACCAGTACGTCGACGTCGACCAGCACCAGCACGACCACCACGCCCACGACCAGCACGTCGACGACGACGCTCGAGTGCATGACTGACGCCGACTGCAACAACGGCTCGCCCGACGGCGCCTTCATCTGCGTCGACGGCCATTGCGTGCCCCGGCCGACCACGACCACGACGACCGTCGGCCCGACGACCACCACGACCGAGGGCCCGACGACGACCACCACCAGCACGACGGCGCCCACGACCACGACCGCCGCCATCACGACCACCACCACGTCCACGTCGACGACGACGCTCGAGTGCATGACCGACGCCGATTGCAACGACGGCTCGCCCGACGGCGCCTTCATCTGCATCGACGGCCACTGCGTGCCCCGGCCGACCACGACCACGACGACCGTCGCCCCGACGACCACCACGACGGTCGGCCCGGCGACCACGACGACGTCGACGACCACCACGCCGTCGACCACCTCCACCACCTCGACGACGCTCCCCGAGTGCACGACGGACCAGGATTGCCCCGATGGTCAGATCTGTCTCGACGGCACCTGCCACACCGGCTGCAACGACGACGCCGACTGTCCGGAGGGTCAGCTCTGCCTCGGCGGGACGTGTCAGCCCGAGTGCACCACGAACGAGGACTGCAACAACGGCGGCCCCGGCGACTTCCTCTGCGTGGACGGACGCTGCGAGCCGCCCCAGGAGATCTGCGGCGACTGCATCGACAACGACGGCGACGGGCTCGTCGACTTCGAGGATCCCGACTGCTGCGGTGACGTCTCGGTCTTCCCGATGAGCCTGAAGCATGGACGCTTCCGCCCCAAGGGCGCGGACCAGAGCTTCATGAAGCTCACCTCGACGCTCGCGACCGCGGGCCTCGCCTCGCGCATCGATCCGCTCACGCAGAACGTCTACCTGCAGATCCGGCAGACGGGCACCGGCGAGATACTGTGCGCCTACGTGCCGGCGGGCAAGTTCATGAAGAAGCACGGGGAGTTCAAGTTCTGGTCGATGATGAGCCCGACCCCGACTCCGACCGCGCGCGGCATCGGCGACATGCGGGTGAAGGTCAAGTCGAACGGGAAGGTGGTCTTCGGCTCCAAGGGCAAGAAGGTGGAGTTCACCACGCCGCCGGCTGGAACGATACAGGTCACCGTCGGCTTCCAGTCGACCACGGGTGGAGTCGACCAGAACAGCTGCTCGGCGGCCGTGCAGGCGTTCACCTCGGCGAAGAACGGCCTCAAGTATCCCTGAGAGCGGCGGCCGCTACTCGGGAAGCTTCGCACCCGCGGCGCGCGCCTGCTCGACGACGGGGACGACGTAGTCGGGGGCCAGCGCCTTGCGCGGGTGGCTGGCGCTCAGCTGCCCCATGAAGGGCGGGTGGATCGAGTAGCCGAGGAGCTCCTGGAGGCGATCCGGCATCTCGCGCGCCACCTCGAAGGGGACGCCGAGGGTGAAGTTCTCCTGCTGGCGCGCCCACGGCTCGCAGTACTGGTTCGAGAAAGCGCAGCGAGACGTCGTGCCGCGATTGCGGCCGCCGCGGTGGAGGAGCGTGCCGGCGAACACGATGCAACCGCCGGCCGGCATCGTGACCGGGCGCGCCAGGCGCTCGAACTCCGCGTCGACGGCTTCGCGCGCCGAGCCCTCGGCGCCGGTGTCGAAGGATCCCGCGAGCTTCCGATCGTCCCAGCGATGGCTTTCCGGGACGACCTCGGTGCCGCCGTTCTCGGCGGTGAACGCGTCGACCGCCACGATGGTCGAGAGCGACACCATCGGACGCGGCCGCGGCAGCACGTAGAACGCGTCATCGGTGTGGAAGGGCTGCGGCGTCTCGCCGGGGTTGATCTGGATCGCCTGGCTCGCGGTCAACAGGAACCCCGGCAGGAGGAACCGCTCGCACAGCGCCATCACGCGGGCGTCGAGCACGATCCGCCAGAACACGCGCCCGCGGGCGACGAGCGTGTACACCCGCTCGGTGCGCGTGCCCTCGAAGTCGTTCCGGCCGGCGTGCGTTCCGAGGTAGAAGCCGAGCACGCGCCGCACCTCCGCCAGGTCCGCCGCGCCCAGGAAGTCGGGAATGATCGTGAAGCCCTCTTCCTCGATCCGCCGGACGTGGCCGTCCAGGTCGAATCCCGGCGGGATCGCCTCGGTCGTCGCCATGCGCGGGTCCTGACAGCGCCGGGGAACCGTTTCAAGCGGAAATCCCGCCCCGCATCCGGCCCCCGGCCTCGCGCGTAGGGAGGGCAAGGAGGCAGCATGTCGAACGCCGTGACCCTGCTGGAGCTGGTGACCACCGTCGGACGACACACCGGGAGCGAGGCCGAGACGATCAGCATCGTCGTCGAGCTGGTGAACTCCGGCGCCGTCCGCCTCTGCGGCAACTTCCGGGGCGCGCGCTTCGCGTCCTAGCCCCCGTTCCACGCCGGCACGTACGTCCGGCACGGCTGTCCGCGCAGCCCCGGGCAGGGCGGGAGTGTCTGGGGGACCTCCACTCCGGGAACCACCGGAAGGACGAGACGCGACGCCCGCGCACCGATGCGCGAGATCTCGTTGCGAACGTGGCCGCCGGTGGCCGGTGTGTCGAAGCGCCAGCGCGTCCGATCGCCGCCCGGCGCCTCGATGCTGATGCGGATCCGCGAGCCCTTGCGGAACACGTGCGAGGACGCGAACAGGCCGACGCGCGTCTTCACGAACTCGTGCGGCGGGAGCGGCTTCGCGTCCTTCTCGAGGTGCGTCGGTCGCGGCTCGAGCTTCGACGAGCGGCCGAGCTTGCGGTGGCTCGCCCGGAGCCAGCCGTTCTGCACGTAGGTCTCGAGCCCGTCGGGACGGATCTCGCTCAGCGTCACCTGCAGGTCGGTGTCCGCATCGGTCGACTGCAGCCACAGATCGACGCTCCCCGGACCGACGATCGTCGTGTCGTCCGTGAGCGGCGCCGTCGCGTAGGCGACCGCGGTGCGATCGACCAGCGGGCGCCAGTCGTACGGCGGAATGATCTCCCACGACTCCGACTGTCCCTGCCCCGGGATCGTCTGCGCAGGCCGCACGTCGGGATCGGGGTAGTAGACGTCGACGCCGGCGTCCCCGCCGCGCGGCCGCGTGCGCCCGAGCGTGCCGTTCGGTCCGAAGTACCAGGTCGTCGCGCGCACCTGGCGCGGAGGCCACTTGTCGAAGCCGAGCTCGAACGTCGACGCCGGCAGCCCCGCGATGGGCGAGCCCGCGCCGTTCTCCATCATCACGCGGACGTACGGATCGGCTTCGAAGAGCTGCCGCGCCTCGTCGACGCTCGTGATGCCGGCGAAGCGGTTCACGGCCGGCAGCGGCGGCGTCGGCGTCCCGGCGCCGAGGATCTCGTGGTAGACGATCGGCGCGATCAGCCCGAGCACGAACGGGTCGGGCACGCGGTTCGCGACGTAGATGTCGAGGAACGCGTTCCAGTTCCACAGCGTCTCGGGATCGAGCGTGCTCGAGTGCACGCCGTTCGTCACCGTGATCTTCACGTCGGGCCGCTTGGGAAAGCGATACAGCATCGACGCGAAGTCGCCGCCCGTCTGCTCGTCCTGGAAGGCGCTCGAGTAGAACATCGGCACGTCGATCTTCGCCACCCAGTTGATCGGCGACCGGTTCACCATGAGCGACGGCGTGAAGTACGAGTTCGCACGCGTCACCTCGACCGGGTCCTGCGTCTGGAGGCGCAGGCGCTGGTTCGCGAGGCACGTCTGGTCGCCGTCGTTGACGCGCTTGATGGCCCACGACTGCCCGCCCGCCGGCGCGGGTGCCGCGTCGTCCTTGCGCTCGCGGAGCCAGGTCTCGGCGAAGCCGTTGTTGAAGATGCCACCGGGGAAGCCCGGCGCCCGATAGATGTCGGCGATGGTCGAGAGCGGCGCGAGGGCCGCCAGGTGCGGCGGGCGTGCGCCGCCCACGAAGAGCTGGCTGATGCCCGGAAACGAGATGCCGATCATGCCGACCTTGCCGCCCTGCACCCACGGCTGCGCCGCCACGGCCTCGATGACGTCGTAGCCGTCGGCCGTCGTCGGAAGGTCGAAGAGATCGATGACGCCGCCCGAGCATCCCGAGCCGCGCATGTTGACGCCGACGGTCGCGAAGCCGAGCACGCTCGCGATCAGCGACGACGCCTGCATGTGGGCGTCGTCGGGGTCGGCGACCGCGTAGCCCGAGTACTCGACCACGGTGGGAAACGGCCCATCGGCGAGCGTCATACCGGCCGGCGCGCGGACCATGGCGGAGAGCAACGTCCCGTCGCGCATCCGGATGTACTGCAGGCCCGCGCCGAGGCTCTGGCTGGTGTAGAGCGACGGATCGGGCGTGTCGTCGAACGAGAGCACCTTCGCGGTGGTCGAGCTGCCGCCGGCCCGGACGGTGTACTGCTCGCCCTGGGCGAGCTCGCGGAAGATGAAGCTGCCGAAGGCATCGGTCGTGCCACGACCCACCTCGAGCCCGCGACGGTCCTGGAGCACGACCTCGGTTCCGGGCGTGGTGTCGAGGACCGCGACGAATCCGATGCCGGCCTGAGCCCGCAGGGCGGCCCGGACCGGCTGGGGGGTACTCCCGAGGAGCGCGACGGCGAAGAGAAGGACTACGGGCGAGCGTTTCATCACCGGGGTGGTCTACCGCAAACCCTCGCCGGCCGTAAAACATTTTTTGCACGAAAATCCGCGCAAGTGCGCGGCCGCTAGTCCTCAGTCCGAGGTAGCTCGGTTGGGGACGCGGATGGGCGTCAGGCCGGCCTCCCGCAGCGCCGTCGTGGCGGCCGCGAGGTCGGCGTCGCTCGTGAGGCCTCCGACCCTCACACGATAGAAGGTCTTGCCGTCCCGATCGACGGGCGCGACGTAGACGTCCTTGTACTTCTGCGCCAGCTTCGCCCGCAGGGCCTCGGCGCGCTCGATGGAGAGGAAGGCGCCCACCTGCAGAGCGCGCGACTTGGGCGCGCTCGGAGCGGTGGCGACCTCGCTCGGAGGTGCGGCTGCCGGTGCGACGGGCGGTGGCGTCGCGGTCGTTGGCGCGGCGGCTGCCGATGGCGCGGGCGCTGCGGGCGCGACGGCCGGCGGAGGCGCGATCGCCTCGGGCACCACCGGCGGCGCGGCCGCGAGCGGCTGCTCGGGCGCCGGGGGAGCTTGCACCACCGTCGTGTCGGCGACCGGGGCAGTCTCGACGGAACGCTCCGGGGCCGTTCGCAGGAAGAGCCAGGCCGCCAGCAACGCCGTGGCACCCAGGACCGCCACGAGCGGGAAGCGGGAGGTCTCGGGTTGCGCGACCGGCGGGGACACGTTCGTGATCGCGGCAACCGGAGCCGATCGGGCGCTGGCCGGCGGAACGTGCACGCTCGCGACGATGCGGGTCGCGAGCGCGCGCGACTCGGGGCGCGCCAGGACCTCGCTCACGCGGGGGCCGCCGAGCAGGATCACGCGCACGACCTCGTTCGCATCGGGCGCGCCCTCGAGCGCGCGGCGCAGGGCATCGAGCTGTCCTGCGTCCGCTGCGTCGGCGTCGATGACGACGACGAAGATCGGCAGCTTGACGAGGCGCGCGTCTTCGACGAGCACCTGCACCATCTGATGCCGCTTGAGCGACGGATCGACGCTCTCGCGCGACTTCCAGAGCGCGAGGACGACGGCGTCGGGATCCAGCGACCGCCCGTTGACGCGCACGCTGCAGTACACGGGAACCTGCCGCTCGACCTCCGTGAAGAGCGCCGCGGCCGACTTCGCATCCTCGCCGGTTACGAGGATGTGCCCGGCCCGCGACCGGAGCGCCACGAGGAGCCTCGTGGCCACCAGATCGGACGACGACTCGACGTCCGCTGGCGACGCGACGTCGCCGGCGATTCCGTTCTCCTGACGGCCAGGCACCTCATCGTGCATCGCAGGACGGCCTCCACGGGCAGCGTCGGATCTCGTGCCCGGTGGGACCTTATGCTGGCTCCGCGCAGCGGAGCAAGCCGGGTCAGTTGACCGTGATCGTCAGGGGGCCGCGGACGTTGTTGGCCTCCTGGCCGCCCTCGTACATCTGGTTCATGCCGTCGGCGACGAAGAAGAGGTAGTAGGTGCCCGGCGAGACGACCGGCAGCGTCGCGTTCTGCGTGTCGGTGTAGGTGCCGTTGGCCACCACGCCGACGGCGCGCGAGAACGACCCGATGAGCGTGTCGCCGCCGAAGGTCATGTCGGTCGACAGGAACACCTGGTCCGACCAGGGCGCCGCGCCGGACGCCGTCCCCTGGTTCTTCACCGTGTACGAGACCGAGATCTGCGACCCCGCCGTGCCCGACGCCGGGGCGCTGAACGCGGTGGGCGTGAGGTCGGGCGCCGTGATCGTGATCTGGACGGCGCCGCCGACGTTGTTCGCCTCGTTGGCGCCCTCGGCGACGGCGTTCGCGCCGTCGGTCTGGAAGAAGATGTAGTAGGTTCCCGGCGGCACGTTCGGCATCGTCACCGTCGGCATGCCGCTGTAGCTGCCGCCCGCGGCCAGGTTGCTCGCGCGCTGGTAGACGCCGATCGCAGTGTCGCCGCCGAGCGTCTGATCGGTCGAGATGAGGATGTAGTCGAACCAGGGAGCGACCGCGGTGGCCTGGCCCTGGTTCTTCACGGTGTAGTCCATGAACACCGCCGACCCCGCGGGCATCTGGAAAGGACACGAGAACATGATCGGCAGGAGGTCGGGGGCGATGAGCGTCGTCGACGTGGTGGTCGTGGTGAAGACGGGCATGGTGCTCGTCGACGTCGAGGTCGTTCCGCCGGGCGTCGTCGTGGTGGTGACGGTCGTGCTGGTCGTGACCGTGGTCGACGTCGTCGCATGGGTCGTCGTGGTCACCGTCGTGCTCGTCGAGCCGGCCGACGAGGTGGTCGTCACGCTGGTCGTCGTCGCGACGGTCGTGGTCGTGCCGCCAGCAGTCGTCGTGGTGCCGCCCGTGGTCGTGGTCGTCGTGGCGCCGGTCGTGGTGGTCGCGCCGGTCGTCGTCGTGACGTCGGTGATCGTGGTCGTCGTGACGCCCCCGCTGCACCGACAGGCGTTGCACAGGCCGCCGCACGGGCCGAGCGCGCCGTCGCACTCCTCGCCGCCGTCGGGGTCCCACACGCCGTCGCCGCACATGCTGAGCGCGGCGATGAACGGCTTCGTCATGCCCATCGCGCGCACGCTGAAGGCGGCGCTGAGGGTCCGGCACTGCTCGACGATCGTGCCCTTCAGCATCGCCTTCCCGGCCATGCCCTGGCAGGAGGGCCAGCGCGCGACGATCTTGGTTCCGCTGCGCGTCGCGCGCACCTTGGCCTTCACGGCGCTGCAGCCGCTGGCGATCCCGACCATGCGGCCGGCGATGTCGACGGTGTCGACCCCCGGCGCGTCGGCGTCGCCCATGATCGGCTGGCCGAGGACGAGGTAGCGGCCGCCGGGACATGGGAGCAGCTTGGCTCCGGCCGGCGACACGAGGACCGACGCTCCTGCGAGGAGCACGGTGGCGAAGATGGCGCGCGTGTTTTTCATTGGGCGTCCTGCCCCCCTCCCTGCGCGCTACGGTCATTGTGCGGGGCGGGAGCCCGAGTGTCACGACAGCGCGGACGCCATGCGCCATTCGATGGCGGCCATGGTGCGCCCGTCGCGATCGAGCTAGGAGGCGGACATGCCCACCAACCGAAAGACCCGTCGCAAGTCGCTGAAGGACTACCGTCGCGACGCCCGTCCGGACACCCTCGACTTCCGCGACCTCATGTACACGCCGACGCTGGTCGAGGTGCCGGTCGAGATTCCACTGGTGCGCTACCGCGCCGCGAAGGTGCCGATCCTGGACCAGGGGCGCGAAGGTGCGTGCACCGGCTACGGGCTCGCGACCACGGTCCATTACCTCCTTCGAACGCGGAGGGTCGTTCCGGACGTGACGGCCGTCAGCCCGTCGATGCTCTACGCCATGGCGAAGCGGTACGACGAGTGGCCGGGCGAGAGCTACGAAGGCTCGAGCGCGCGCGGCGCGATGAAGGGCTGGCACAAGCACGGGGTGTGCAACGCGGCCCTGTGGGCGCCGGGAGGCCGCGCCGCGCAGGCCAACGTCCTCACCGACAAGCGCGCCGTCGACGCGCGCGAGCGGCCGCTCGGCGCCTACTTCCGCGTGAACCACAAGGACCTCGTCGCGATGCACGCGGCGATCAGCGAGGTCGGCATCCTGTACGCGACGGCGTCGGTGCATTCGGGCTGGGACAAGGTCGGACCGGACGGCCACATCCCGTTCGAGCAGAAGGACGAAGGCGGGCACGCGTTCGCGCTGGTCGCGTACGATCGCCGGGGCTTCTGGATCCAGAACTCGTGGGGCGCCGACTGGGGTCACCAGGGCTTCTGCCACATCTCGTACGACGACTGGCTCGCCAACGGTACCGACGTCTGGGTGGCCCGGCTCGGGGTGCCGGTGACGCTCGCGGCGGTCGATGCGGCCAGCGCGCGCTCGGTCATGTCCGCGCAGGGCTCGAGCTACACGTCGAACGACCTGCGCCCGCACGTGATCAGCATCGGCGAGTACGGCCTGCTGCGCGAAGACGGAACCTACGGCAAGAACCGCGAGGCGGTCGAGGCGACGCTCCGCAGCGATTTCCCCCGCATCACCAAAGGCTGGAAGCAAAAGCGCATCCTGCTCTACGCCCACGGTGGGCTCGTCGGCGAGTCGGGCGCGCTCCAGCGGATCGCCGACGTGCGCGAAACGCTGCTCGAGAACGAGATCTATCCGCTCGCCTTCGTGTGGCACACCGACTACTGGTCGAGCCTCACGGGCGCACTGAAGGACGCCGTCGTGAAGCGCCGCCCCGAGGGCGTTCTCGACGCCGCGAAGGACTTCATGCTCGATCGCCTCGACGACATGCTGGAGCCGATCGCGCGGCTCGGCACCGGCAAGCTCGTGTGGGACGAGATGAAGGACAACGGGCTCGCGGCCACGACCGGAGACGACGGCGGGGCACGGCTCGTGGCGACGCTCGTCGCGCGCCTCGCGAAGGATTCGGGCGTCCAGATCCACGTCGCCGGCCACAGCGCCGGCAGCATCTTCCACGCCCCGCTCGTCGCGCTCCTCGCGACCGCCGGCAAGATCGCCAGGGGACCACTCGCCGGACAGACGGGCCTCGGGGCGACGATCGAGACGTGCACGCTCTGGGCGCCGGCGTGTACGACCCAGCTCTTCGCGGAGTGCTACATGCCGGTCATCAACGCCGGCCGACTGCGGCGCTTCGCGCTGTTCACGCTCACCGACCAGATAGAGCAGGACGACGACTGCGCGGGCATCTACCACAAGTCCCTCCTCTACCTCGTGTCGCACGCCTTCGAGGCGGTGCCGCGGATTCCGCTCACGTCCAAGCAGGGAGAGCCGCTGCTCGGCATGGAGCACTGGGTCGAGCGCGATCCGAAGCTGGCGAAGCTGTTCGGCGGAGTGAACCCGAACGTCGACTGGGTGAAGGCGCCGAACGACGCGCCGCCGGGAAGTCCCGTGGCATCCGCCGCGCGACATCACGGCGACTTCGACGACGACGAGCCGACCGTTCGCGCGACCCTGGCTCGCATCCTCGGCAAGCAGGCCGCCGCGCCCGACCTCAAGTTCGAGGCGAGCCCGTCCAGCCGGCGTGATCGGCGGCAGGTGCTCGAGCGGATCAGCCCGCCGGCAGCACGGTGAGCGCCACGGCCGCGTAGTGCGCCGTCGCCGCGGCGAGCACGAGCGCGTGGAAGACCTCGTGGTAGCCGAAGACCGCCGGCACGGGATCGGGGCGCCGGAGCGCATAGACGAGCGCGCCCACGGAGTAGAGGATGCCGCCGGACGCGAGCAGCGCCGTCACCGTCCAACCCGCGTGGTCGACCAGGTCGGGCATGGCCGCGATGCCCACCCATCCCAGCACGACGTAGAGGCTTGCGCTCAGCCACTTCGGAAGGTCGATCCACACCACGTGCAGGACGATGCTCGCGAGCGCCCCGCCCCAGATGACGCCGAGCAGGAGGGCCGCGAAGGTGCCCGAGATCGCGAGCATGCCGAAGGGCGTGTACGTCCCCGCGATCAGCACGCTGATCATCGAGTGGTCGAGCCGTCCCATCCATCGCCGAGCCGGGACCGACCAGGTCGGACGGTGGTAGAGTGCGCTCACGCCGAGAAGCGCCGAGAGACTGACGCCGTAGACACCGGCCGCGACGAGCGCGCGGCGATCGGGCGCGAACGCGAGCAGCACGGCGCCCGTCACCAGTGAGACGAAGAACGCGTAGTGGTGGAGGACACCGCGCAGGCGGGGCTTCGACGGCGCATGGATGCTGCGATCCGGCTCCAGCACGATGAAGACCACGGTAGCAGGTTCGACGGTGTGCGGCGATCGTTTTCTCCTCGGCCCACCGGGACCGTCGTCGGTATGCGCGCGGTGTTCTGGCCGTCGGCGGCCCTGCCGCCAAGCGACCCCGGACCGGGCAGGTGACGCCCGACCTCGCTTCTTCTATGAGGCGTGGGGCCATGGCGCTGCGGCGAGAGACGGTCTTCTGGCTCGGCGTGCTCGGGGGGCTGGCGTTCCTGCTCTGGCTCCTGTCCCCCATCCTGTTGCCGTTCGTGCTCGGCATGGCGCTCGGCTACCTCCTGGACCCGGTCGTCGAGTGGCTCGCGCGCCTCGGGCTCTCGCGCACGGCGGCGTCGGGGCTCCTCATCGTGGGCGCGTTCCTCGGGGGAGTGGTCGCGCTGATCACGGTCCTGCCGGCCATCATCGGACAGACGGTCGACTTCGCACGCCACGTGCCCGAGCTCCTCGGCGCGCTGCGCGACCGGCTGCAGCCGCTCGTCGCCCGCGTCCTCGCCGACGTCCAGGCGACGCCGGCGGGCGACCTCACGGGGCCGCTCTCCCAGGTGATCGACAAGGCCACCGACCGCTTGCCCGGCATAGCGGGCGATCTCGTCGGGCGAGGGCTCGCGCTCGTGAACGTGCTCTCGCTCCTCGCCATCACGCCGCTCGTCGCCTTCTACCTCTTGCGCGACTGGCCGAAGATCGTCGCCGAGATCGACGACTGGCTGCCGCGCGCGTCCGCGCCGACCATCCGCGCGCAGATCCGCGCCATCGACACGGTGCTGGCCGGATTCGCGCGCGGCTCGGCCACCGTGTGCGGCCTTCTCGCGCTCTTCTACGGCATCGCGCTCTCGGCCGTCGGGCTCGACTTCGGTCTCGTGATCGGCCTCACGGCGGGCGCGGTGTCGTTCGTCCCGTATCTCGGCTTCATCGTGGGGTTGACCTCGTCGGTCGGCGTCGCGCTCTACCAGTTCTGGCCGGACTGGATGCGCGTCGCGATCGTGCTCGCGATCTTCTTCGCCGGTCAGATCGTGAGCGACTACGTGCTGGTGCCGCGCCTGGTCGGCGAGCGGATCGGACTCCATCCGCTCTGGGTCATCTTCGGGGTGTTCGCGGGTGGCGCGCTCTTCGGCTTCGTCGGCGTGCTGCTCTCGGTTCCGGTCTGCGCGGTGATCGGCGTCCTCACGCGCTTTGCGATCGGACGCTACAAGGACTCGGACCTCTACCGCGGCGTGGAGGCCGGCTGATCGCGCGTCACCAGCGGTGCAGCTCGGGCAGCACCTCGCGAGCGAACAGGCGCAGGCTCGCGTCGACCTTCTCGGGCGGCAGCGCGCCGTAGCGAGCGATCACCGAGAGCTCGAAGTCGCCGACCACCTCGCGCCGCTGGTGGAGCTTGTGGAGGATCGTCTTCGGCGAGCCCCAGCTCTGCACGTAGAGGTAGCTCTGTGCCTGGTCCTCCTTGCCCATCGACGAGAGGATCTCCGCCGCCTGCGCGTACATCTCGTAGCCGCGTACGCCCTCGAAGTTCTTGCTGAGGATCTCGTAGTGATCGAGCACCGACAGATAGTACTCGGCCATGTGCACGCGCGCGGTCGCCTCGGCCTCGGCGTCGTCGGGCGCGCAGTACATGAGGTCGCAGGTCATCGGCGGCGGCGGCGTCCCGCCGTGCGTGTCGGTATACACGGTGCGGTAGCTCGCGAGCGCCGTGCCCGCCCACATCTCCCAGGGCATCTGCGAGAAGATCGCGAGCCGCGCGCCGAGGCGCGCCGCCTGCTCCACCGACTCCGGCGACATGCCGATCGCGTAGAGACGGTCACGAAAGCCGCGCAGCGGACGCGGGCGGATGTCGGTGCGGGCCTGCGGATAGTACGGGCCCGCCCCTTCGATCCAACCCCGATCGGTCGCGTCCAGGACCATGCGCGCCGCCTCGTCGAAGCGGTCGCGCGACTCCTTCATGGCGATGCCGAACCCGTCGTACTCGCGGCGCGCGAGGCCGCGGCCGAGCCCGAGCACGGCACGGCCGCCCGAGAGGTGGTCGAGGAGCGTGATCTTCTCCGCCACGCGCAGCGGCGTGTTCCACGGCAGGATGAAGGCGCCCGTCCCGAGCCCGATGCGCTTCGTGCGTGCCGCCAGGTACGACAGGAACTGCGCGTTGTCGGGACACGCGGCGTAGTCGGTGAAGTGGTGCTCGACGACGAACACCTTGTCGAAGCCGAGCGGCTCGGCGAGCTCCGCGATGCGCGTCTCCCACGCCACGTGCTCGGCGTCGGGGAGCGCGCCGCCGTAGTTCTGGAAGATCAGCTGGAGGGAGACGTCCATGGGGTCCTCACTTGAGCGCCGACGTCAGCGTGACGGCGGCGCGGATCTCGAGCTCGCCCGCCGCGATCGGCGTCGCGACCGCGGACTGCTCGGCCGCCATGGCGCGCGCCATCACCATGGGACGGGGCTCGGGCATGCGCAGCTCCTCGATGCGGATGAGCCCCGTGACGCTCGTGCCGGCGCCCGCCGCGGCCGCGTCGGCCCGGCTGCGCGCGTCCTCGACCGCCTTGCGGAGCGCGTCGCGCTCGAGCTGGTCGCGCTCCTTCACGTCGAACCGGATGCCGGCGACCGATGCGCCGCCGGCGCCGACGACCTTGGAGATGAGATCGCCCAGCTTGTCGACGTCGTCGACGCGGATCTCGATCGTGTGCCGGGCGAGGTAGCCACGCGGCGTCTGCTTGCCGCTCACGTAGTCGAACTCCTGCTGCAGGTCGTAGGCGAGCGTCCGCACGCTCGTGTCGGGGACGCCGGCCTCTTTCAGCGCCTTGCGGACGGCGGCCATCGCCTCGGCGTCCGCGCGCTGCGCGTCCTTCGCGTTCTGCGCGCGCCCCTCGGTGGCGACGTTCACCATGGCTTGGTTCGGCACCGCCCGGATCGACGCCTCGCCGCTCGTGACGAGCACCGGCGGCCCGGACCATTGCTCCGCTGCCGCCGGCCCGGCGAGGCCGGCGAGGACGACGACGGAAGCCAAAGCTCTTCGCATGCCCTCGACTCGTCCGTCTTCGCCATGAAGTCAATCGGCCGGCGGCGGTGGAGCACGGCGACGAGCTGTGGCAGAAGACGCCCATGGCGAAGGCAGCACCGAGGCCGTGGACGCCGACCGAGGAGCGCTGGGCGACCGTCTTCATCAAGATCATGTCCGCCGCCAACACGTGGGCCTACCGTGCGACGGGCGGATGGCTCGGCGGCAAGTTCAGGGGCGGCGCGCCGGTGTGTCTCGTGACCGTGAAGGGGCGCAAGTCCGGGAACCTGCACACCCTCCCCCTCCTCTACCTCGCCGACGGCGACGACATCATCCTGGTCGCGTCGAAGGGCGGGATGTCGAAGCATCCGGTCTGGTACCTGAACCTGGAGGCGAACCCGCGCTGCGAGGTCGAGATCGGGCGCGAGCGCCGGACCATGGTCTCGCGCCGCGTGAGCCCCGAGGAGAAGAAGGCCCTCTGGCCTCGCCTGTGCGCGATGTACCCCGACTACGACGACTACCAGGCGCGCACGACGCGGGACATCCCGGTCCTGCGGCTCTCGCCCGCGTAGCGGTAGCCGGCCGTCACACGAACGGCAGGTCCACGCGGTCGAGGATCAGGTCCGCGAGGACCCACCAGGCTGCCCGCACGAGCAGGACCGGCGCCACCACCTTCACCAACCCCAGTATCAGCATCTGCGCGATCATCGGCGTCCCTACGCGCGACGCGTCGCGGCGGATGCGGGGTCTGAATGCGGGCGTCGGTCCGCGAGGTTGGCGGGTGAGGCTGCGGCTTCGGCTTCGCCGCGCGAGAGCACACACGGCTCGGCCCGGCCCCGCGTTTCGTCGCGCCGCTACGCAGGCGCCTCCGCCTCACCCGCCAACCTCGCGACGCGACGGCGCGCAGTCAGAAGGGGGCCGTTCGCTTGGTCGCCGTCTGTCTGAGCGCTCGCCCGCCGCTCTGCCCGTCCCGTCGATCACCGCGAGTTCCCGTCGGGCTGCCCATCCTTCCGACCGATGCGCGCTGATGATAGGTGGGCGCCGTGCGGGATCGTCCAGGTCCGGCCAATTGCCGGTGGGCGTCATCAAGGCGCGTGCCCACTGAGGGGACCTCAACGACTACGTCGAAGGGAGTGCGACATGATCGGTGTATTCGTTACGTTCCGTTATGGAGACAACTTCGATGAGCGAGCCGTGCGGAAGATCGCGGAGACCGCACGCGTAAGCTTCGAAGGACTGCCGGGGCTACGCTCAAAGGCTTTCACGCTCAATTCCGGGAAGCGTGAGGCCGCGAACTTCTATGTCTGGGACTCCGAGGAGGCCGCCAAGGCGTTCTTCACTGATGAGCTACTCGAGCGGGTAGCCGGTCTCTACGGTGTGCGCCCTAGCGTCGAGTTCGTGCAGATTGCCGGCCTCGTGGAAAATGTCCGGCCGTGACGCGGTCCAGGGATTGGGTCTACGAGCGCCTACCCGACAATGTGGCGACCCGAGAGGGATACGTGCGCGTCGTCGACGGGTCCCAAGAGGGCTACCTCTACCCGGAAGCCTACTTCGTCGCTGTCGAAATCCCCAGACAGGCCGAGCGAGCGCTCGCCAAACGAGCTCCTGCGAGGGCGCCCAGCCCGCGCTTGCAGCGGACGGCGCTCACGCGCCGGCGCTGAGCCGCCGCGTCGTTGCGCGCACAGCACCGACGAGGGCCGCCGCTACCTACGAGACGAGGGAAGACCATGGCGAAGTCGACCGCACGGTACTGGAACCCGCTGGCATCGGAGAGCCAAGGGCGGTGGACGCCCGTCACGGGCCTCGAGGGGATGGTCGAAGAGCTCACGCTCAGCATCGATCCGGTGACGGGCGAGTACACACGACTGACGCGATTCCACCCTGGCGCCGACACCACGCCATTCGGCGGGAAGAGTCACGACTACCCCGAGGAGGTCTTCATCGTGAGCGGTCGGCTCTACGACCAGGCCTTCGACCTGTGGCTCGAAGCGGGCCACTACGCGAGTCGTCCCGGGGGTGAAGTGCATGGCCCCTTCAAGACGGAGGTTGGCTGCGTCGTTCTGGAGCTCTCCTTCCCCATGCGCGGCGCGGGGAGTGGCGGCGCCTGACCAACGCCCGGCCGTCGACGTAGCGGCGTCTTGCCTCCGAGGATCGACGTCCATTGACTCAGCTCACGTCGAGACGTTGGGAGATCGCGTGAGTCAGCGCGTCGTGTCGATGACCGTGTCAGCGGGCGGCGCCTGACCCTTCCATCGGAGGTTTGCAATGAAGATCCTCATCGTTCTCACTTCTCACGACCGACTCGGTGACACCGGAAAGAAGACCGGCTTCTGGCTGGAGGAGCTCGCCGCTCCCTACTACGTGCTGAGGGACGGCGGCGCGGAGCTCACGCTGGCCTCGCCGAAGGGTGGCCAGCCGCCGCTCGATCCGAAGAGCGACCAACCCGAGAACCAGACCGATTTGACGAGGCGCTTCCAGGCCGACTCCCCTGCGAAGGCTGCGCTCGCCAACACGAAGAAGCTGGCCGACGTGTCCGCGAACGACTTCGATGCCGTCTTCTACCCCGGCGGACATGGCCCCATGTGGGACATGCCCGACAACGCGACCTCCATCGCCCTGATCGAAGCCTTCGTGAAGGCCGACAAGCCCGTCGCCGCCGTATGTCACGCGCCCGTCGCGCTGGTGAACGTGCGCGGAAAGAACGGCGAGTATCTGGTCAAAGGGAAGCGCGTGACCGCGTTCACGAACGAGGAAGAAGAGGCGGTCGAGCTGACGAAGGTCGTGCCCTTCCTGGTGGAAGACCGCTTGAAGGAACGGGGCGCCATCTTCAGCAAGGTCGCCAACTGGGTTCCCTACGTCCAGGTGGACGGCAAGCTGGTGACCGGCCAGAACCCGGCCTCCTCGGGACCCGGAGCGAAAGAGCTGCTGAAGGTCCTTCGCTCCGCTTGACCCGATCCGAATGAGCGACGCAGCACGGGCGCGCGAGTCGTGAGCGACGTCAAGAGCCGCCTGCTGCCTCCAGGCTTGGGACGCAAGCGCTACGAGTTCGTCGATGACCAGAGCGCCAGCTGACCGTGCACCTGGAGCCCCGCTCGACCCGGCGAGAAGAGGTGCGCCGCCGGATCTGTGAGCCGCCGCTACAGCTTCAAGTCGGTGCTCGTCAGGATCTCGTGCACCTCGAGCACGTTCGGCCCGGCGAACATGCCCTGCGGCGGGCGGTTCGAGTGCGCCTCGGCGAAGGCCGGGCTCTTCGTCCACGCGACGAAATCCTCGAACGTCCTCCACCAGGTCTTCACCTCGTAGTAGCCCTGCGCGTCGGGATCCTCGACCCAGCCACCCGTCTCGTGGCTGAACTTGAGCGGCCGCGGCCGGTGCACCTCGTTGCGCACGAAGCCCGGCGCGCGATCGACCAGGTGCACGCGTCGCTTGAAGCGATCCTCGAAGTCGATCTCGTGACCCTTGGAGACGGGAATGCGATTCGTGACGACGACCATGCGCCCTCTCTATCCCACTGGACCGGCTGCGTCACCGGCGCTGGCCGGCGGCCTCACCGGTCATCGGCACGAACCGCACCGGGGCGACGCGCTCCACCTCGAACCCGCCGGCGGTCCGGCGATGGACCTCGAGCTCCTGGTCGAGCCGTCCGACCGGAATCACGAGCCGGCCGCCGACGGCGAGCTGCTCCAGCAACGGCGCGGGCACCTTCTCCGGCGCGGCCGTGACCAGGATCGCATCGAAAGGCGCCGCCTCCGGCCAGCCGCGGTAGCCGTCGCCGGCGCGGACGTGCACGCGCTCGTAGCCGAGCCGCCGCAGCGTCGCCTCGGCGCTGCGCGCGAGCGGCTCGACGATCTCGATCGTGTAGACGTCGCGCGCCACCTCAGCGAGGATCGCCGCCTGGTACCCCGAGCCCGTGCCGACCTCGAGCACCCGGCTCGCGGGCCCGAGGGCCGCGAGCTGCGTCATGAGCGCCACGATGTATGGCTGGCTGATCGTCTGCTCGTGCCCGATGGGCAGCGGACCGTCCTCGTACGCCTGCGCCCGCAGGGCCGCCGGCACGAACTCGTGGCGCGGCACGCGCCGCATGGCGGCCAGCACGCGGGCGTCCGTCACGTCGCGCGACGCGAGCTGCTCGCGCACCATGCGCTCGCGAAGCGCGTCGAAGTCGGGCTGCATCGTCGTCGTCGTGGTCGTCGGGTCCGCGCACGCGATGCCCAGGGCGACCAATGCCGCGGCGTGCGCGCGCATGCGCAAGCGATATCACATCGCCGTGCGCGCGTGCACCGGCCTCGTGAAGAAAAACGCCAGGCCGAGGACGAGCGCGACCGGACCGAGCCAGTCGCCCCATCGCACGGCGAGCGGCATCTCCCCGCGGACCGGCGTCACCGATCCGACCAGCACCGTCTGCACGTGGACGTCCGCCACGGCCGTCAGCTCCCCGGTGGGCGTGATCACCGCCGAGACGCCGGTGGTCGTCGCGCGCACCTGGGGGCGGCGCGTCTCCACGCTGCGGAGGGCCGACACGACGAAGTGCAGGTGCGCGCCCGCGCCGAGCCAGCTGTCGTTCGAGAGCGTCACGATGAGCTCGGCGCCCTCGCGCACGGCGCCGGCGGCGTTGCGGGGCTCGACCGCGTCGTAGCAGACGAGCGGCGCCACCCGGACGCTGCGACCGTCCGGCAGCGCGAGCGACACCACGGTCGCGCCGTCGCCGGGCGTCCACGTTCCGAGCCACGGGAGCCAGCGGCGCAGCCGCGGGCCGTCGAGCCACGCCGGGACACGTTCGGTCAGCGGGAAGAGCGACGCCTTGCGGTACGTGTCGAACGTCACCGCACCGTCGTCGGTCGGCTCGAGGAACACGGCCGCGTTGTACTCGTGGCCGTTCTCGCCGTCGTACGACCCGAACACAAGGGGCCGGCGGCTCCGCACGACGAACGCGCCGATCTCACGGTCGAACGCGGCGCCCTCGGGGCTCTTCGGCGTGCCGAAGGTCGTCGGGTAGACCGTCTCCGGCCACACGACGAGATCCACGCCGTCGTGCTGCACCGCCGTCGCCGACAGATCGAAGTGGGTGTCGAGGATGCGCCGGACGGCCTCGTACGTCCCGACCTCGGCCGCGAGGCGGTCGTAGTGGACGACGTCCCCCTGCACGATCGCCACTCGCAGGGGCGGCAGCGTCTCCGCACGGTCGAGCTGGCGGAGGCGCATGGCGCCGTAGACCCCGAGCGCCGCGAACAAGAGTGCGACGGCGGCGATCGGTGCGAGCACGCTCTCGCGCCGCCGCATGCGCGTCACCGCCTCGTGCACGCACTCGTTCGCGACGACGAGGACGAACGTGAGCCCCGGCGCGCCGGCGACGTCGGCCGCTTGACGCAGGACGGGCGACGCGAAGAAGCCCTGCCCGATCGTGTCGCCGAAGAGCCGAGGCAACGCCCACTCGGTCGCGACGTACGCGCATGCGCCGGCGAGCGCACGGCGCGTGGCGCCGAAGCCTCGCCACCGGGCGGCGTGGCGCACCAGCGAGAAGGCCACGACCTGCGGCTGGAAGAACGGCGCCCCGACGACGAGGACGACGTACATGAGCCAGAGCGGCACCGACACGTAGTCGGCCATCGCGTCCGCGAACCACGAGAACACCCCGAGAGTGAACGCGATCGACATGGCGACGCCGGACGCGAGGACGCCGCGCCACGTCGTCGTGCGGTCGAGCGCGAGGAGCCACGGCACGAGCCCCACCCAGCCGAGGGCGAACCAGCGCGGCTCGACCCGCGAGTACAAGGAGAACGCAACGCCGGTCGCGACGACGCCGCCGAGGGTTCGAACCAGCCCGCGCCGCGCCACCGGCCGGCTCAGCGCGGACGATCCGGGCTCGGAACCTCGAGCATGCGGACGACGAGCCCCGGCGGCGCGAGATCCGGCGGCACGATGCGATCGGCCGGCACCGCGATCGCGTTGCCCTGCTCGTCGACGAACTCGTAGTCGGGATGGAACATCAGGATGGGCGGGAGCTGCTGGCCGTCGTCGGTCACCTGGTAGTGGCGCACGTAGCCTTCGGGCAGCACCCAGTCGTCGGGAACGATGATGCCGGGCTTCGGCGGGTCCGTCCCCGGCGGCTCGAAGGCGGCGATCCCGTCGCGCACGCCCGCGGCGCGCAGGGCGCCGATGACGTCCTTGGCGGCGTACTCGCGCTTGCCGTCGGGGCCGCGCCGGGGCTCGACGCCCATCTTCCGGAGCGCACGGATCTTGCCGGCGCGCGTCGCGGGAGCGGAGTGCGGAAGCGCGGCGTCGCCGGTGGCGGGCTCCGCACGCGGCGGGGCCGGCGTCGCCCCGACCGCCGGCGCGGCGGCGCGCGCGGTCTCGGTCGCGCCCTGCGGACGGCTCGGCCACAGACCCACGATGCCTGCGATCAGGACCACGCCCACGGCGAGCACGATCCAGACGTCGGGACGGTGATCCGGCGTCTCGACGATCCGCACGCCGTCGGCGTCGACGCGTACGCGCGGCCACTCGGGATCGCTCGCCATCGGGCTCGCGAATACCATAAGGAGGCCCCCGGGGACCCGCAACCTGTGCAGCGCGCCATCGTCTATGCCCGGGCCGGGCGCATCGCGGTCGCCGTCCTGCTCGGGGTGGGAGCGATCGCGCTCCTCCTCCTCATGCGAGCCGTCGTCCTTCGCGATGACGTGACCCCCGAGGCGACGGTCGCGACCTTCGCATGGCTCACGCTCCTGCCCTGGACGCTCGCCCGGCTGCTCGATCGGGCGTGGGCCGGCGAAGTCGACGTGGCGGACGGCCTCGTCGTGCTTCGACGCCGCGATCGCCGCGTCGAGGTGCCCGTTGCGTCGATCGCGGGCCTGCTGCCGTGGCGGTTGCCGCTGCCCGGCCCCGGTCTCGGACTGCGGCTCGCGTCCGGACGGCGTCTCGCATACGAGCTGCGCCCCGCGGACCTCGCGGCGCTCGTCGATGCGCTCGAGCCGCGTGGCGCGACGGCGTCGCCGGTCGTGGTCTACGCGCGCGGCCGTCGCGCGCGCGCCTGGTATCATCCGGTCCTCAAATTCGCCGTCTTCGGCTTCGCGCCGGCGGCGATCTTCTTCAACGCGCATCAGTTCATCGCCTACGGCGGCACGTTCGGGCAGTACTATCTCGAGGGGCCGGGCGCGTGGCTCCGGACGCTCGCCGTCTTCTGGGCGACGATGGTGGTCTACCTGACGGCGTGGGCGACGCTCTGGCGGATCGGAGCCGAAGCGATCGTGCTGGCCGCCGCCCACGCGATGCCGGTCGCGACGCCGGGCGTTCGCCGCGCGGTCGAGATCGCGTGCTGGCTCGCGTACTGGGTCGGCGTCCCGGCGATGGTCGCGCTGCGCTTCCTCGCCTGACCCCGAAACGAAACGCGGCGCACCCCGCCGGAGCGAAGTGCGCCGCGTGTGTCGACGGGATCGATCGGATCAGGGCGTCGCGGGGTTGTTCACCGAGATCGCCCAGCCCATCCGCTCGTGACCGAACTGGTTCCAGACCGGGTTCTTGCCGCCCACGATCTGCGAGCCGCTGTAGTCCGGCGCGCCCGAGCCGGAGCCCGTGCCGCCGAAGATGCCGACGCTGACGGTCGAGCCGGTGTAGGTCGGGTGCGTGTTGTCGGACTGGATGTAGTCGTAGCTCGTGCTCGAGCTCACGAAGTGCGTGTTCGCGTCACGCAGGGTCGCGCGGTAGGTCGTGACGATCTTGTTCACGTAGTCCGTCTCGGACTCGCCCTGCACGTAGCGGATGGCCTCGGAGTCGATCAGGCCGTCGCCATTCGAGTCGTAGTCCGCGCCCATGTACTGCGCGAAGCTGTCCGCGCACGCGAAGCCCTTCTGCGCGGCGAAGTTGCACGCCCGCCAGTTCATGCGCGCGATGTACGGCAGGAAGATCTCCTGCTTGTTCGGGCGCACGCCGGAGATGGTGCAGTTCGCGAGCGCGTTGTCGGCCGCATAGCCCGGGTAGTAGAGGTTCGAGACCACCTTCAGCACCGTGCCCGCATTGGCGTTGGCGTTGATGTAGTCCATTGCGGACTGGAGGTAGGTGGTGCAGTTCGACTGCGCCGTGTTGAGCGGCGCCAGGTTGCAGGTGCCGCTCTGGCCCGCGAAGTTGCTGCGTGCCTGCAGGCCGTCGTTGCCGCACATCTCGAAGGTGACGACGCGCGTGTTCGCCGACTGCATGTACGAGCGCTCGGCCACGATCTTGTTGTTGTAGATGTCCGACGCGACCGCGCCGGACTTGGTGCGCCGGCGCACCTCGATGTCGGCGTTCCAGAGCTGCGAGAGGTACTCGCCGTCGACGTGCGGCGCGGCACGCTTGGCGACGCTCGACAGCGAGCCGCGATAGCCGGCGTAGATCGAGTCGCCGTAGGCGGTGATGCGGTACGTCGTCGAGGTGCCGGGGCGGTCGATCGTCCACGAAACGTTCTGCGTGATCGTGCTCGCGCCCGCGATGGATCCCACCGCGAGCAGCACGGCACACACCCCCAAAGCCATGCTCCGCTTCATTCCCCCTCCTTCGATTGCGCCGCGCGAAAGTGCGCGGGCCGATTCCCGCGCCTCTACGCCGGGAAGGTCGGGGGCGTCAACAGAAAAATCGCGATTGCATGGCCGCGCCGGGTCGCCCGAGCCTGGCGCGGCGCGTCGGGACGCCACCGACTTGACGCGCGCCGGGGCAGCCCGCTGAGATGCGCGCCGTGCGAGGGTCGCTCGCCCTGGGTGCAGTGGTCTTCGCGATCTACGCGCTCGGGGCCTGCCCGACGATCTACGTCGGCGACAGCGGCGAGCTCGTGACGGCGGTCGATCGGCTCGGGATCCCGCATCCGACCGGCTATCCCCTCTACGTCCTGGCCGGGAAGCTCTGGACGCTCGTGCTCCCCTTCGGATCGGTCGCCTGGCGGATGAGCCTCTTCAGCGCCGCATGCGCCGCGGTCGCGGTCGGCGGTCTCCATCACCTCTGCCGGCGGCTCGGCGCCGGGTCCGTCGCGTCCCTGGTCGCAGCGCTCCTGTTCGCCGCGAGCCCGAGCCTCTGGGGCGAAGCCAACGTGCAGCGCGTCTACGCCTTGAACGCTCTGTTCGTCGTCGCGGCGACCCACGCCGCCGTCACCTGGCGCGACCGCCGCGACACCGCGAGCCTCGCCCGCGCCTTCTTCCTGTGCGGCCTCGGCGCGACGAACCATGCGTTCATGGCGGTCTACGCCGCGGTCCTCGGCGCCTGGGCCGTCGCGACCGGAGGACCCGGGACCAGAAGACCCGTCCCGCTCGCCGCCGCGGCCGGCGCCTTCGTCCTGGGGCTCCTCCCCTACCTGTATCTGCCGGTGCGCTCGCGGGCGCACCCCGTCCTCGATTGGGGCGATCCCGAGACGATGCGCGCCTTCGCCGCGGTCGTGACCCGGCGGAACTTCTGGCAGCGCGCCTGGGTCGAGCAACCGGGCGACCTCTGGACCATCGCGCGCGACTACGTCGCGAGCTTCCCGATCGAGCTCGGCTGGGGTGGCGTCGCCCTCGTGCTCGTCGGAGCCGGCGTGGCGTGGCGGCGCCAGGCGCCGCTCGCCCTCTTCGTCCTCCTCATGCTGGCGAACCTCGCGAGCGTCGCACTGCACGGGTCGCGTGCCGACGTCTTCGTGTGGCACCGCTACTACGTTCCGTCCTACGCGCTGGCCGCCATCGTGGCGGCGCTCGGCTGCGAAGTGCTGGTCACGGCGTTGCCCCGCGCGCTTCGCGCGGCCCCGCTCCTTCTGCCTCTGGTCGCGCTCGTCGCCCGCTGGCCGGAGTTCGATCGCAGCCGGTACCGGATCGCCGAGGACTTCGGGCTCGCGGTCCTTGGAGCGCTGCCACCGGGCGCACACCTGGTCGCGACCGACGACAACGTGCTCTTCGCGCTCATGTACCTCCACTTCGTCGAAGGACGCCGTCCGGACGTCGACCTCGTTCTGCAGGGCATCGGCGGTCCGGTGCCGCCCGCGATGCGGTTCGATCCCGAGGGCGAACGGCTCTTCTTCACGCACCATCCGAACTGGAAGGTGCCTGGGCTCGAGATCGTCCCCATGGGGCTCGTCTTCGAGGCGCGCCGTCCGGGACCGCACCCGGCGCCGCTCGCGACGCCCGATGTGCTCGCGGGCGAGGACGACCCCCGCGTGCCGAAGGACTACCTGACGCAGAACCTCCTCGGCCACTTCCACTACATGCGCGGCGTCACGGCAGCGGCCACGAGCTGGCCTGACGGTGCGCGCGAGCTCGAGCGTGCAGCGGCGGCCGCGCCCGAGAACGACGTCCTCTTCTACAACCTGGCGCTCGTCTATCGACGGAGCGGACACTGGAACGAAGCGCTACAGGCGGCCCGGCGCTCGCAGGCGATCAACCCGCGTCACCTGGCGACGGCCGGCCGGCCGCGCGCAGCCGATCTCGCGGCCGAGATCGATCGCGAGCGGCCACGCGAGGCGCGGTGAGCCCTCGTCTCGCCTTGACAGCGGCGGCGCGCCGGCCGTAGGCGACGCGGCGATGCGCCGGGCCGTCGTGAGCTGCGTGCTCCTCGCCCTGCTCGCGGCGGGATGCGGGGGCGACGCGCGCGAGCGCATCATCGTCCTCGGGCTCGACGGTATGGACCCGGAGACCGTCGATCTGCTCATGTCCGAGGGCAAGCTGCCGCACTTCGCTCGCCTGCGGCAGGAGGGCGCGTACGGGCGCCTGCGCAGCATGCGCCCGATCCTCTCGCCGATCATCTGGACGACCATCGCGACCGGCAAGCCACCCGAGGCGCACGGCATCGGCCACTTCGTCGCCGTCAACGAGAAGACGGGCGAGCAGCTCCCGGTGACGAGCCGCATGCGGCGCGTGAAGGCGCTCTGGAATCTCTTCTCGGGCGCGGGTCGCACGGTCGCGGTCGTCGGCTGGTGGGCCACCTGGCCGGCGGAAACGGTCCACGGCGCGATCGTGAGCGACCACACCTGCTACCACTTCCTCTTCCCCGAGGGCGCGAGCGGCAGCCACCTCGACGTCGGCATGGTGCATCCTCCGGAGCTCGAGGCGGAGATCACGCCGCTCGTGCGACGGCCGGGCGACGTCGGCGCGGGCGACCTCGCGCGCTTCGCGACCGTCCCGCCCGAGGAGCTCGCGCGACCGTTCCGGTTCGACGACGAGCTCTCACACCTGCGCTGGGCCATCGCGACCGCGGAGACGTATCGCGCAATCGGGCTTCGCCTGTGGCGCGAAGAGCGGCCCGACCTGCTCATGGTCTACATCGAGGCGACCGACTCGACCGCCCACCTCTTCGGCCATCTCTTCCGTGCCGGCCCCATGGGCGGCGAGCTCGCCGCGCAGCAGGCGCGCTTCGGGCACACGGTCGAGGAGGTCTATCGTTTCGCCGACGAGATCGTCGGCGACTACATGGCCGCGATGGACGCCGGCACGACGCTCGTCGTGCTCTCGGACCACGGCTTCCTTCTGGGCGCGCTTCCCGACGACCCGAGCACGATGCGCGACATGCGGCGCGTGACCGAGCGCTACCACCGGATCGACGGCATCCTCTACCTCTACGGCGCGCGCGTCCGTCCCCGCGCGCGCCTGGATCGCCCGGCGCTGCTCGACGTCGCGCCGACGCTGCTCGCGCTCGCCGGGATCACTCCGCCGGCCGACATGCCCGGCCGCGTGCTCACCGAGGGCATCACCATCGACGATCCGGTGCGGTCGATCGCGAGCTACGAGGACGGCACCAGCGTGACCGCCGCCGACAAGGCCCCCGACGCCGGCGTCGATCCGGCGATCCTCGATCGCCTGCGCGCGCTCGGCTACCTCGAGACGTCGTCGCCCAAGGCGGACCGCACGCTCGCGGGGCGCCAGTTCGAGGCCGGCCGCTTCGCCGAGGCGGCGGAGGCCTACCGGCGACTCGTCGATGCCAATCCGAGCGACGGCGGGCTCCGGGCCAGCCTTGCCGGTGCGCTCGGCGCGCTCGGGCGCTACGACGAGGCCCTCACTCAGGCGAGCGAGGCGATCCGGCTCGAGCCGCTCGGTCCCGAGGGCTATCACAATCGCGCCCTCGTCCTGGAGCGCCAGGGCAAACGTGACGACGCGCTCCGTGACTACCGCGCGGCCGCGCAGTGCAATCCGGGTTACGAGCCGGCGAGGCACGCTCTGCAGCGCCTCACCGGCTCGCCGCTGGCCAGCCCACCCCGGACCGACGCCGAGCGCCGTGCCCTCGCCGTCACGCAGCGCGCCAGCGCCGCAGCGCGTCGCGGCGACTACGACGCCGCATGGCGCCTCCTCGACGACGCCGCCCGCGTCGCGCCCGACTACTCGCTCGTCTACCAGTACCGCGCCAACGTCGCCTTCCTGCGGGGCGATCGCGCGGCGGCGATCGCCGCCCTGGAGCGCGCGCTCGCGCTCGATCCCGAGAACGTGCTCTATCGCGGCAACCTCCAGCGACTGCGCGCGGCCCCCACGACGACGATCCCCCCGAATGGGTGAAATCTCGTCGTAGTCGGCACCGAGAGTGCAATCTGGCCTTCTCGTCCCGCCCCGGGGTGTGCTAACGCAGGCGCGTGAACGGGTGATCCGCGCGGGAGGTGCGCCGATGGTCCCGATCTCGTGGCAGCGTGTGAGTCGTCGTGCGCGGCGAATCGCCGGCGCGCTCGCGGTCGTATGGACGGCGACCGGAGGCCTCGCGAGCGCGTCGAGCTTCGTCACGTTCGAGAGCGGTCACGTGCGGCCGCTCGCGCTCTCGCCGGACGGATCGCGCCTGTTCGCGGTCAACACGCCCGACGACCGGCTCGAGGTCTTCTCCGTCACCGCGGCGGGGCTCACGCACACGGCGTCGATCCCGGTCGGGCTCGAGCCCGTCGCCGTCGCCGCGCGCACGAACGGCGAGGTCTGGGTGGTGAACCACCTCTCGGACAGCGTCAGCATCGTCGACGTCGCGAGCACGCCGGGACACGTCGTGCGCACCCTGCTCGTGGGCGACGAGCCGCGCGACGTCGTGTTCGCCGGACCGGGCGGCTCGCGCGCGTTCATCACGACGGCGCATCGCGGCCAGAACAGCCCGATCGATCCGCAGCTCACCACCCCCGGCGTCGGACGCGCCGACGTGTGGGTGTTCGACGCGACGGACCTCGGCACGACGCTCGGGGGAACGCCGATCACCATCGTCACGCTCTTCACCGACACGCCGCGTGCGCTCGCCGCGAGCCCGAACGGCGCGACGGTCTACGCCGCCGGCTTCCACACCGGCAACCAGACCACGACCGTGAACGCGTTCGCGGTCTGCTCCGGCAGCTCGGCGGTGGGGCCGTGCACGATCTTCGGCGCGACGATGCCCGGCGGCCTGCCGCCACCCGACACGAACTTCCAGGGGATCACGCGGCCCCAGGTGGGGCTCGTCGTCCGGTTCAACGGCACGACCGGGCATTGGGAGGACGGGCTCGGCCGCGACTGGAGCGCCGCCATCAACTTCGCGCTGCCCGACCGCGACGTGTTCGCGATCGACGCGAACGCAAATCCGCCCGTCGAGACCGCGTCGTTCGCGCACGTCGGCACGGTCGTGTTCGACATGGCGGTCAATCCCGTGTCGGGCACGGTCTACGTCGCCAACACCGAAGCGCGGAACGAGGTCCGCTTCGAGGGCCCCGGCGTCTTCGGCGGCAGCACGGTGCGCGGCCACCTCGCCGAGGCGCGCATCACCGTGCTCGACGGCGGCGGCGTGCACCCGCGCCACCTGAACAAGCACATCGACTACGACGTCGTGCCGAGTCCGCCGGGCGTGAAGGACGCGAGCCTCGCGACACCGCTCGGCATGGCCGTCACGGCCGACGGCACGACGCTCTACGTGGCCGCCTTCGGGTCGAGCAAGATCGGCGTGTTCGACACCGCGTCACTCGAGGACGACACGTTCATGCCGAGCCCGTTCGACCACATTCCCGTCACCGGCGGCGGTCCGAGCGGCGTCGTGCTCGACGAGCCGCGGCACCGCCTCTACGCCTTCACGCGTTTCGACAACGCCGTGTCCGTCGTCGACACGACGACCCGGTCGGAGGTCGCGCACCTGCCGGTCTTCAATCCCGAGCCGGCGAGCGTGACCGCGGGGCGGCGCTTCCTCTACGACGCCGTCGCGACGTCCAGCAACGGCGAGGCGGCGTGCGCGTCGTGCCACATCTTCGGCGACTTCGACAGCCTCGCCTGGGATCTCGGCGATCCCGACGGGGTGGTCGTATCGCCGGTCCCGAATCCGTTCCGTCTGGGCGGCACGTTCGGGATCACCTTCGACGGCTTCCATCCGATGAAGGGGCCGATGACCACGCAGACCCTGCGCGGCATGGCGAACAACGGGCCGATGCACTGGCGGGGCGATCGCACCGGCGCCAGCACGGGCGGCGACGCGCTCGACGAGACGCTCGCGTTCAAGGCGTTCAACGTCGCGTTCGACGGGCTCCTCGGCCGCGGCGGTCCGATCGACACCGACGACATGCAGGCGTTCACCGATTTCATCCTGCAGGTGACGCTGCCCCCGAATCCGATCCGGGCGCTCGACGACTCGCTCACGGCCGACGAGCAGGCCGGGCGCAACTTCTTCTTCGGATCGGCGTCGGATGTGTTCTCGAACTGCAACGGCTGCCACGCGCTGAACCCGTCGCTCGGGCAGTTCGGCACCGACGGGCTCATGACCTTCGAGGGCGAGACGCAGTTCTTCAAGATCCCGCACCTGCGAAACCTCTATCAGAAGGTCGGGATGTTCGGCTTCCCGCACGTGATCACCGTCACGGGCAGCGACTTCGGCTGGAAGGGCGATCAGGTCCGCGGCTTCGGCTTCCTGCACGACGGGAGCTTCGACACGCTCTTCCGCTTCCACAACGGGCTCGTCTTCAGCCAGGACTCGTCGTTCTTCGGCCCGAACCCGGGCGGCTTCCCGAACGGACCCGCGGGCGACCTGCTGCGGCGGCAGGTCGAGCGCTTCATGCTCGCGTTCGACTCGAACCTGGCGCCGATCGTCGGACAGCAGGCGACCCTCTCGGCCGCGAGCGGGCAGGACGTGCACGATCGCATCGATCTCTTCCTCGACCGCGCCGCGCACGCCGAGTGCGACGTCGTCGTGAAGGGCGTCCTGAACGGGCGCATGCGCGGCTGGGTGCGGTTGGGCTCGGCATTGTTCCGGAGCGACTTCGACTCCGAGCCGGAGCTCACCGACGCGGAGCTCCGCGCGCTCGCGACCGCGCCCGGACGTGCCTTCACGTACACCTGCGTGCCGCCGGGATCGGGCGTCCGGATCGGCATCGATCACGACGACGACGGCTTCCCGGACCTGACCGAGCTCGACGAGGACGGCGATCCGGACGATCCGAACGTCACGCCGGGGGGCGGCTCGCCGTTCGTCCTCATCGGAACGCGCGCCTTGAAGCTCACCGACGGCGCTGCGCCGACCAGTCGGAGGGTGACGTTCAAAGCGAGCTCCAGCCGGCTCGACCCGCTCGCGCTCCGGATCCTTCCGCCGGCGTACGGGTCGTCCGCCGATCCGAGCTTCCACGGCGCGCGCCTCATCATGTACAACGCCGCGGGCCTCACGCTCGACGAGGCGCCGGTCGACCTGCCGGCGGTCGGCTGGACCGTGCTCGGAAGCGTCGCGAGCCCGACCTACCGCTATCGCGACCGCACCCCGGGCGCGCCGATCTCGCTCGTCACGGTGACGCGCGACCGGATCGTCGTGAAGGGGGGCGCCGCGAGTTGGGGCTACACGCTCGACGAGCCGAGCCAGGGACGCGTCGCCCTGCGCCTCAGCCTCGGTACGGGCCTGCGCTGGTGCGCGGACGCGCCGGCGAAGACGAGCGGCAGTCCCGCGTCGACCACGCCCAACGACCGCCCCAATCGCTTCGTCGCGCAAGCGAAGTCGCCTGCACCCTCCTCCTGCCCGCCGAGACCGTGATCGATCGAAGGAGAGCCCTCACATGACATTCTCGCGCATCGCTCTCGTCCTCGTCGCGCTGCTGGCGAGTCGCGCGCCCGCCGAGGTAGGTCCGAAGGGAAGCGAGTTCCAGGTGAACACGTACACGTTCGGATTCCAGGGCGAGCCGGGCGTCGCCGGTGACGGCGCCGGGAACTTCGTGATCGTCTGGCAGAGTGGCAACTACAGCACGGGACGCGACGGCTCGTCCGCCGGGGTCTCGGCGCAGCGCTACGACGCATCCAGCGCGACGGTCGGAAGCGAGTTCGTCGTGAACACCTACACGACGGGCTACCAGCGGTTCCCGGCGGTCGCGGCGACCCCATCCGGCGACTTCGTCGTCGCCTGGCAGGGTGGCTCCAACAGCTCCTTCTACGGCAATCAGCAGGACGGCTCGGCGTCGGGCGTCTTCGTGCAGCGTTTCGACCCCGCCGGCGCGAAGGTCGGGCCCGAGTTCCTCGCCAACACCACGACGCGCGGCCGGCAGGCCGCCCCGTCGGTTGCGCTCGATACCGCCGGGAACTTCGTGGTCGTGTGGGAGAGCGGCAACTACCAATTCACCCAGGACGGGAGCAACACCGGCATCTTCGGGCAGCGCTTCGACGCCTTCGGAACGCCGCTCGGACCCGAATTCCAGGTGAACACCTACACCACCGGCCCCCAGTTCCGCGCCAAGGTCGCGTCCGATGCGCTCGGCAACTTCGTCGTCGTGTGGCAGGGCGGCTCGTACGGGCTCGCCCAGGACGGCAGCAGCTCGGGCATCTTCGGGCGCCTGTTCGACAGCGCGGGCACGCCGCTCGGACCCGAGTTCCAGGTGAACACGTACACCACGGGCCAGCAGATCCGTCCGGCGATCGCGCGCGACGCGCTCGGGGACTTCGTGGTGGTGTGGGAGGACTCGTACAACGGGCACGACGGGTCGTCGTCCGGCATCTTCGGCCAGCGCTTCGACGCCTCCGGGATGCCGATCGGCGGCGAGTTCCAGGTGAACACCTACACGACGAGCGAGCAGGTCGACCCGAGCGTCGCGACCGACGACCTGGGCAACTTCGTCGTGGCGTGGCAGCGCGGCTACTACGGTGACACGGGGGACGGATCGGGCAGCGGGATCTTCGGGCAGCACTTCTCGACCGGCGGGGTTCCCCTCGGATTCGAGTTCCAGGTGAACACCTACACGACCAGCTACCAGCACCAGCCGCGCGTCGGCGCGGCGGCGGGCGGCGACTTCGTGGTCGCGTGGGAGGGCGCGTACTTCCAGGACGGCTCCGGCACCGGCGTGTTCGGCCAGCGCCTCAAGACGACCGCCTTCACCGCGCCCGAGCTCGTCGCCGGCAACCGCGTCGTTCTGCACGACGATCCGCTGAACGCGCGCAAGAAGAGCCTCTCCGCCCGGGCCGACGACGTGACGATCGACCTCGGCGGCGGCGAGGGCAGCATCGACGATCCGACGCTCAGCGGCGGCCATCTGCGCGTGCGGAGCGAGACCTTCGACGACACGTACGACCTGCCGGCGGCGAACTGGCGTGCCGCCGGCACCGGACCGTCGCGCACCTACGTCTATCGCGACTCCGCGCTCCTCGCGGGTCCCGTGAAGGCAGCACGCTTCCGCCAGGGCCGGTTCAAGGTGGTCGGACGCGGCGCCCAGCTCCAGCACTCGCTCGCCATGAACCCCGACCCGCTGGCGATCGTGCTGCAGCTCGGCGACCACGGGCAGCGGTACTGCGCGGTGTACGGCGGGACGACGGAATACAAGCCCGACAAGGTCTACCGCGGGCGGAACGCACCGGCGCCGAGCGTGTGCCCGCGGTGACCGGCCCCTTGCGCCGGCGCTGCGCGCGGCGCTAGCTAGGACCTCCGTCGCGCCGCCGGGCGTGCGAGGAGGTCACGATGCGCTGGAGACCAGGGGGCCGAAGCGCCGATCTCGAGGACCGTCGTGGCGAGGACGACGGCGGAGGCGGCGGCCCGCGCTTTCCGGGCGGCATCCGGATCGGGCTCGGGGGCATCGTCGTGCTGCTCGTGCTCTCGGTCATCACCGGGCAGAACTTCCTGTCGATCCTCGATCCCGGCATGACCGGCGGCGGGGGCTACGACGACGCGCAGCAGCAGGCGCCGCGGCCGTCGTCGCCCGAGGACGAGGAGCAGGTGCAGTTCGTGTCGTTCGTGCTCGACGACGCGCAGTCGACCTGGAACCGCGTGCTGCCGGCGGCCGGGCGGCCGTATCGCAACGCGAAGCTCGTGCTGTTCACGAACGGCGTCCGCTCGGGGTGCGGCTTCGGCGAGACGGCGATGGGCCCCTTCTACTGTCCGGTCGACGAGAAGGTGTACATCGACCTCGCCTTCTACCAGGAGCTGAAGCGACGCTTCGGCGCGCCGGGCGACTTCGCGCAGGCCTACGTCATCGCGCACGAGCTCGGGCACCACGTCCAGAAGGTGCTCGGCATCTCCGACAGGGTCCGCCAGTTCCAGGAGTCGAACCCGAGCCAGGCGAACGCGATCTCCGTGCGCATGGAGCTGCAGGCCGACTGCCTCGCCGGCGTGTGGGGGCACTCGACGAACGAGCGCAACATCCTGGAGCAGGGCGACGCCGAGGAGGCCCTCAACGCGGCCTCGGCGATCGGCGACGACCGGATCCAGAAGAGCGCCACCGGAACCGTCAATCCGGAGACGTGGACGCACGGGTCGTCGGCCCAGCGGGTCGCGTGGTTCAAGCGGGGACTCTCGTCCGGGCGCATCGACGATTGCGACACGTTCTCGGATCGCCTGCCGAGCGAGCGATAGGTCGCGCGACGCCGCCCGTGGCGTCGGGTGCGTGGCGTGGTCTACGATGAGGCCATGCCCGAGTTCCGGTTCCAGGAGATGTTCCCGCACGGCGCCGACACGACGCCGTATCGGCGGCTCGACGGATGGTGGGTCGGCGAGGATTCGTTCCGGGGCGAGCGCATCCTCACGGTCGACGCGGCGGGCCTGACGGTCCTCGCCTTCCAGGCCGTCCGCGACGTGTCGCACCTCTTTCGACCGGGCCATCTCGCGCAGCTCCGGACGATCCTGGAGGACCCGGAGGCGTCGGCGAACGACCGCTTCGTGGCCCTCAACATGCTCCGCAACGCGTGCGTGTCGGCGGGCATGGTGCTGCCGTCGTGCCAGGACACGGGGACGGCGATCGTCGTCGGCAAGAAGGGCCAGCGCGTGTGGACGTCGTCCGACGACGAGACGGCGCTCGCGCGCGGCATCTACGACGTCTACCAGCAGACGAATCTCCGCTACTCGCAGCTGGCGCCGCTCTCCATGTTCGAGGAGCAGAACACCGGGACCAATCTGCCGGCGCAGATCGAGATCCATGCGACCTTCGGCGACGAGTATCGCCTGCTCTTCGTCACCAAGGGCGGCGGCTCGGCGAACAAGTCGTTCCTGTTCCAGGAGACGCCGGCGATCCTGAACCAGAAGGCGCTCCTCGCCTTCCTCGACCAGAAGGTGCGGACGCTCGGCACCGCCGCCTGCCCGCCCTACCACCTCGCGATCGTCGTCGGCGGAACGTCGGCCGAGATGAACCTCAAGACCGTGAAGCTCGCGAGCTGCCGCGACCTGGACGACCTGCCCACGCGCGGCAGCGAGCTGGGGCACGCCATCCGCGATCCCGAGCTCGAGGCCGAGGTCTGGAAGATGACCCAGCGCATGGGCATCGGCGCGCAGTTCGGCGGCAAGTACTACTGTCACGACGTGCGCGTCGTCCGCCTGCCGCGTCACGGCGCGAGCTGTCCCATCGGCATCGGCGTCTCGTGCTCGGCCGACCGGCAGGCGAAGGCGAAGATCACGCGCGACGGCGTCTTCCTGGAGCAGCTCGAGGCCAACCCCGCGCAGTACCTGCCCGACGTCGACGAATCGAAGCTCTCCGGCGACGTCGTGAAGGTGGACCTCCGCGCGCCCATGCAGGAGATCCGCGCGACCCTCTCGCGCCACCCGGTGAAGACGCGGCTCGCGCTCACCGGCCCCGTGATCGTCGCGCGCGACCTCGCGCACGCGAAGCTCCGCGAGCGCATCGAGCGCGGCGAGGGGCTGCCGCAGTACGTGAAGGACCATCCGATCTACTACGCCGGGCCCGCGAAGACGCCGAAGGGCTACGCGTCGGGCTCGTTCGGTCCCACCACCGCCGGCCGCATGGACTCGTACGTCGACCTCTTCATGCAGCACGGCGGCAGCTTCGTGACGCTGGCGAAGGGAAACCGCTCGCCCGCCGTCGCCGAGGCGTGCAAGAAGCACGGCGGCTTCTATCTGGGCTCGATCGGCGGCCCCGCGGCGATCCTCGCCAAGGACAACATCCGCAAGGTGGAGGTGCTCGAGTACCCCGAGCTCGGCATGGAGGCGATCTGGCGGATCGAGGTCGAGGACTTCCCCGCCTTCATCGTCGTCGACGACAAGGGGAACGACTTCTTCGGGCGGCTCTAGGAGCGACCGAGACGCGCGAGCTCCGTCAGCTCGCGCCGTGCCTCGTTCGCCCACGGGGTGTGGGCGTAGCGCTTCTCGATGTCCGCGAAGGCGGCGCGCGCGGCAGCGGTGTCGCTCCAGCGCAGCGCCTGGGCGTGGCGGAACTGGAGCTCGATCCAGAACGGGTCCTCGCCGTAGGCCGCGCGATACGCGTCGGCGTAGGCGAGGCCCGCCCCGACCCGGCGCTCCTGGAAGGCGATGAACGCGAGGTAGTAGCGCGCCTGCCGGACGTAGTCGGGCGGCGTCTGGGGATCGACCACGATCGCCTCGAACATCCGGCGCGAAGTTGGGTACTCGCCACGCGCAAACCGGTATTGCGCCTCGCCGAACCCGCTCTCGGCCGCCGCGAGCTGCGGATCGAGCGGCTCCTTCGGGAAGCGACGGCGGTACTCGGCGGCCCACCGCCGCGCCGCCCGAAAGTCGCCCCGATTCGTCGCGTCCATGCCGAGGCGCACCAGCACCGGACGCGCGCGGGCGGGGGACAAGCCCTGCTCGAGGCTCGCGGCGAGCTGCGTCGTCGCGCACGACGGCCGTGCGGCCTGCGCGCACGCGATCCCCGTCCAGTAGGCGAGATCGGCCGAACCCGCGCCCTCGGCGAGCAGGCGCTGCCCGATCTCCGCCGCCACGGCCGCGTGACGCCCCTCGGCGAGCGCCCGCACGATCGCCACGCGCGCCGCGCGCGCCGGATGCTTCACCCACAGGCGGTCGGCCTTCTCGGCGGCCTTCGACACGCGCCAGATGCGCAGCGGCTCGGGTCGGTACGGCATCCGCGGCGCGCCGTCGAACGTCGCAACCAGGCGCCAGTGCTTCGGCGGCCTGATGCCGTCGAGGAAGCAATGGCAGGGAAGGCACGTGTACCAGGGCAGGCGCCCACCGCCGGTCACGAGCACGCCCTCGGTGAGCTTCCGGAACTCCTTCGCGCGGCCGGCCGACCGTTCGCTCAGGATCGGGATCGTCCGATCGCGCCCGAACGCCTCCGGATAGAAGAAGCTGTAGTACGACGCCAGGTGCGCGTCGCTGATGATGCGCTCGTCGGGAAACCGCTCGTGGGCGAGCGCGACGGCGCGTCGCTCCTCGCCGAACGCATCACGGGTCGGAAACGTCACCTGCCAGGCCTGCACGACGCCGAGCGCGAGGAACGCGGCCAGGAACGACCATCCGATGCGCGACCGCCAGGCCACCAGCTCGCGCACGTAGGCCGTGAGGGCCAGGCACAGCGGCAGCGACGCGATCGTGAGGTAGCGGAAGATGTGGGGCACGAACGTCACCCAGACGCCGTGCACGCGACCCGCCGGCATGGCGGACAGCCCGGCCACCACGATCGCGAAGTACACGAGCCACTTCCCCGCGCGCACGAGGCGCAGGGCGAACAGGACGGCGAGCAGGACGAGCGTGTGCGGATACCAGCCCGCGAAGTACGCGCCGTAGTCGTTCGGCAGGAAGAGCATGCGCGGATAGTCGAGCACGACGTCACGGTCGTACGGCACCAGGTTCGCGAACGCCTTCGCGATCGTCACGTAGTGGAGCGGATCGCCGAAGCTCCACCACTGCCAGGCGCAGAAGAGCGCGACGAGGAACGTCGTCTCGCCTGCGGTGAGCAGCGCCCAGCGCCAGCTCGTCCGCAAGCGCGGCAGCGTGTCCAGCACCATCATTGCGCCCACGAAGAAGACCCACGGCTTGCTCGCGAACCCGGCGAGGAAGAGCACCGCGCTGCCGGCGGCGGCGGCGTGCCGCAGCGCGGGACGCGCCTCGTCACGCAGCGCGACGGCGTAGAGCCAGAACGCACCAAAGGCGTACGTGGCCAGCATGACGTCGGGCGCGAAGAGCGTGCTGCAGAGGACGTCGAGCGGGAAGACCGCGAGCAGCGCCATCGCCACGAGCGCGGCGGTCGCGTCCCACTCGAGGCGCGCGATCGCATAGACGAGCGGCAGGTTCAGGATCGAGCAGACGGTGATCGGGCCGATGACGCCGATCTCGCGATAGCCGACGACCCGGATGAACCAAACGATCGGGATCCACATCCCGAAACGAACGTCGTAGGGGTCGCCGGGATCGTACGTTCCCGCGCGCGCCAGGCGGAAGAACGCGGACGTGAAGTTGGGATCGTCGCCCAGGCCGTAGCCGCTGTAGAGCGCGAGCCGCAGCGCGGTCCCGAGGGCGAGGATGCTCCAGAAGAGCACGCGTTGGCGACGCGTCACTGGGTTGGCCGTGTAGCAGGCGCCGGCGGACGGTGACCAGGGCAAAAACAATCGGGGCGCGGCGCGCAGGCGCCACGCCCCGATCTCATCGTGCGAAGATCCTCGGAACTAGTGTCCCGCGCCGACGAGCGCCGCGACCGTGAACCAGTCGTCGGTGATGCCGGCCTTCTCGCCCTGGTGGTAGTACCAGCCCTGCTCGCCGGGGAAGCGCGGGCTCGGCAGCGACGCCTTGGTGGCGTGCTCGAGCTGCATGTCGACCATGTCGATCGCCGGCGCGAACGGCATCTCGTCCTCGTAGACGATTCCGCCAGGCACCGACTTCCGGAAGCTCAGGTCGTTGATCCAGATCTTCCAGAGCTCGCCCGAGCGATCGTAGATGTCGGAGAACGGGATGCCCCAATACTCCTTGTCGATGTAGAGGACGCGCTTGGAGTAGGCGTACTGTGGGAGCTTCGAGATTCCTTCGATCACGTACACCTTGCGCTTCTCCCACACGTCGTCGAAGGCCCAGTCGACCTTGTCGTCCCACTTGACCGGGAAGTGCTGTGCGTGGACGGCGCCCAGGACCTCCTTCTCTCCGAGGAACTTCCACTCCATCCACGAGATGTGACCGGCGTAGCCGTAGTAGCTGTCGACGTCGGTGTCCTGCCCGAAGAGGGCGTCCGAGCGCTGCGCGGTCGAGAGGCGACGCACGCGGCGGAGCGACGGGAGGTAGAGCCACGAATCGTCCTGCTTCGCGGAATCGGTGTACCGGTTGCCGAGCGCACCGACGCCCTTCAGGTCGAAGGGCTCGAGGATCGGGTACAGGCCCTGCTGCGCGCGGTAGCCGTTCGGGTTCGGTTTCGACGGCTTGGGCTCGACGTAGAGCCGTCCCGTCCAGAAGAGTCGGCGCAGATGGTCGAGCAGGAAGTGGCGCTCGACCGTCATCGGGCCCTTCGCGGGGATCGACCCCGTGTCGGCGTCGAAGTTCCGGAGATCCGTGTCGTCGATCCCGTTCACGAACCCGTACTCGTAGTTCCACATGACCTTGATGGCGAATTGCGGGTCCTTCGGGTCGAGGGCCGGAAACGGTTGGCCAGCGACGTAGTTCTGTACGTTCATCCCGTCCGGGGTGAGCTTCACCTGGCCTGCGTACTTCTCGGTCGCCTCCTTGTAGGCGCGCGGCCATTCGACCTTCTTGGTCTCGACGACGGTGATCGGCAGGCCGTGCTTGATGCACCACTCGAGCCCGGGCGAGATCAGGTCCTTCGCCTTGTCGACGTTGGAGTCGTTGATCTTGTCGCCCGGCGATACGTCGGCGGTCGCGACGAGCGCGCGCAGACAGATCGCCAGGGCCGCGGCGCAGGTCACGATGAAGCGGCGGTCACTCATGAGATGTCCCCCTCCTGTGGAGCTATCTCCCATAGCACCCTTGTGGGACGCTGGGGAGGGCATTGCCGCAGGGGGATCGATCGGTTACTGACATGAACAGTGTCAACCACGAAGGAGGCTCTCGCACGCCGCCCGCGGCGAGGGCCGCAGCCCATTCGCGCGGCATTGCTGAAGGCCGCGCGACGGCTCTACCTGGCCCACGGCGCCGAGGGCGTTTCGGCGCGCCGCCTGGCGCGCGAGGTCGGCTGCAGCCCGACCGCGATCTACCTCTACTACCGTAGCGTCGGTGATCTGCTCGAGCACCTCCGTATGGAGGGACACGCGCGTCTGTCGAGCTCGCTGCGCGCGGTGACCGGTCGGGATGCGATCGAGCGCCTGCGCGCCATGGGCCGGGCCTACTTCCGGTTCGGTAAGGACAACCCTTCGTACTATGTCCTCATGTTCAGCCTGCGCCCGTCCGACATGCCGGGACGCGAGGCGGTGCAGCGCGAGATGCAGACCCTCCTCGTCGTGCGCGACGCCGTCCAGGCCGGCATGCAGGCGGGGGAGCTGCGTCCCGGCGACGCGACCGTCGTCGCCAACGCGCTGTGGGCCCAGGTACACGGCGTGACGGCGCTCGCGGTGTCGGGCCTGCTGCTGGCGACGGCCGCGGGCCACGACGCCGAGGTGCTCGAAGCGGTCCTCGAAGGCGCCCTCGTGCCCCTCCGACCATAGGAGTGTCGTATGGCACCGAAGTTGACGGCGTTCACCACCGCGAGCGACTGGGGGTTCCCCTTCCCGGCCCCCGGGAGGCCGCGTCCGATCGAGCCGGGCGGCGTGCCGCCACCGACGGCCTGGCGCTGGCCGTACCGTGCGCTCGACCCGAGCCCCGTGCCGAATCGCGGCGTCCCCGCACCCGTCCCGCTCGCGGACTTCAAGCGCGAGATGGCCACCTGGTGCGACGACGTCGGCATCGTCTCGATCGACGACCCGGCGATCGCACACGAGCGCGACGAGATCCTCTACGTCTACCCGCACGCGCGCTCGCTCGTCTGCATGATCGGCGAGGAGAACAAGGCCGCCATGCAGTCGCGCTACCTGCCGACCGCGAACCACGAGCTCTACTCGTGCGAGGAGCGCCTCTTCGCGATGGGCCATCGCACCGTGAAGTACATCCAGAGCCTCGGCGGCGCGGGTCTCACGACGACCATCGGATGGCCGCAGGAGGTAAGCCAGCGGTGGGCCGACAAGATCTGGCCGCTCTCGCACAAGCTCGTCGCGCAGGCGGCCGGCCTCGGCGTCATCGGCACCAGCCGGAACTTCCTGCACCGGAAGTTCGGCGCCTACTGCCTGATCGACACCGTGGTCACGAACCTCGAGTGGCCCACATACGATCAGCCGACGACCTGGAACCCGTGCCTCACCTGCAACCTGTGCGTCGCCTCGTGTCCGACCGACGCCATCCGCTCCGACGGCACGTTCGACTTCTTCGCCTGCTACAACCACACCTACCGCGACTCGATCCCCGGCTTCCTCGACTTGGTGGGCGACCTCGCCGAGCGCTCGACGAAGGACTTCCGCAAGCGCTGGGCCGACAACGAGATCGCGGCGCTCTGGCAGGCCATGGCGTTCAAGGTCGAGTATCGCTGCTTCAACTGCGTCGCCACCTGCCCGGCGGAGATCGAGGACGCATTCCAGGGCGATCGCCGGGTGCGGCGCGAGTACCTCGACGAGACGCTGAAGCCGCTCACGCACACGCGCGGCGTCGAGGATGCGCAGTTCGTGCTCGACACGCCGTCGGCGCGCGCGAGGTACGACATCCCACCGGGCGAGTGGCGAACGCCGATCGACCGCGCGGGCGAGTCGTGGAGGGGCGTCCGGCTGGTCAACCTGCGGCGCATCCGCACGCAGAACGTCGAAGCGATGATGCGCTGGATGCCGCAGTACTTCCGGCCGAGCGAAGCGGCGGGTCTCGCGTTCACCGTGCAGCTCGATCTCACCGGACCCGGCGGCGGTCCCTGGGTGATGCGCGTCGCCGACGAGCGCTGCGAGGTGCGGCCCGGGCGCGCCGGGCGCGCCGATTTGACGATCCGCACCAGGGCGACCTACTGGCTCGCCGTGCATCGCGGCGACGTGAACCCGGTGCTGGGGCTCGTGACCGGCCGCCTTCGCCTGTCCGGCGACCGCCGTCTCTTCCTCAAGTTCCCGGCGCTCTTCGGCCACGAGCCGGGACGGTCGTGGGCACATCGGCTCGCCTGGCGCGTGCGTCGGTTGCTGCGGCGTGCTGAAAGGCGGGCATGACCTCGCGCACGATCCGCACGCCCAACGTCGCGTTCGAAGCGCTGGAGGAAGGCTCGGGTCCGCTCGTGCTGTGCCTGCACGGCTTCCCGGATCAGGCCCACTCGTTCCGCCATCAGATGCCCGCGCTCGCCCGGGCAGGATTCCGCACCGTCGCGCCGTACATGCGCGGCTACGCGCCGACGAGCGCGCCCGCCGACGGACGCTACGACGGCATGGCGCTCGCCGAGGACGTGCTCGCGCTGCTCGACGCCCTCGATGCCGAGCAGGCGGTCGTCTTCGGCCACGACTGGGGCGCGGTGGCGACCTATTTCGCCGCGCTGCTCGCGCCGCAGCGCCTGCGCAAGATCGTCACCGCCGCCGTGCCCTACGGCCCGGCGCTGTTCCGCGCCTTCACGACCAGCCCCGCACAGATCCGTCGCTCCTGGTACATGTTCTTCTTCCAGCAGCCGATCGCGGACGCGGCGCTCCGCCACGACGACTTCGCCCTCGTCGATCGCCTGGTCGCCGACTGGTCCCCTGGCTGGACGTGCCCGGCCGAGGAGCGCGAGCGCACCAAGGCGACCTTCCGCGCCCCGGGAACGGTGGAGGCGGCGCTCGGGTACTATCGCGCCACCATGGGCCCCGCGCTGGCCGACCCGGCGGTCATGGAGGCCAGCCTCACCGCCACGAGCGTGCCGCTCGAGGTGCCCGCCCTCATGCTGCACGGCGCCGACGACGGGTGCATCGGCGCCGAGCTCGTCCCGTCCATGCGCGAGTACTTCCCGCGCGGCCTTCGGATCGAGGTCATTGCCGGCGCCGGGCACTTCGTGCACCAGGAGAAGCCGGAGATGGTGAATCGCCTGGTGCTCGACTTTCTGCGGTGACGCGAGCGATCGCGACGCTCGTCCTGTTCGCGGCCGCCGCCGGCGCGGCGCCGCCACCGGCCGACGTCGCGCTCTATCAGCACTGGTGCGCACGCTGCCACGGCGAGCGCGGCGACGGCCGCGGACCGGCCGCGGTCGCGCTCGCGTTCAACGGCGCGCCGCCGCGCGACTTCACGACGGGGCGCTTCAAGCTGACGAGCGTGCCCTCGGGCTCGGCGCCGACCGACGAGGATCTCGCGCGCACGATCCGCTCGGGCATTCCCGGCACGAGCATGCCGTATTTCTCGGACCTGCTCTCGGCGGACGAGATCGCACGTCTCGTCGCCGTCGTACGGAGCTTCGCGACGATGCCGCGCGCGCCGGGAACGCCGCTCGACCTCGGACGCGAGCCGCCCGACGACGACGACAGCCGGCGGCGCGGCGCGGTCGCGTACGTGGAGCTCGGCTGCCCTGCGTGCCACGGCGACCGCGGCCGCGGCGACGGCGCGTCGGCGGCGCAGCTTCGCGCCTCGGACGGCACCCGCATCGCACCCGCCGACCTCACCCGGCCGTGGACGTTCAAGGGCGGTGCCACGGCGGCCGACGTCACGATGCGGCTCGCGTCGGGCATCGGCGGCACGCCGATGCCGAGCTATCTCGACGCCGCGTCGGTGGCCCAGCTCTGGGACGTCTCGCACTGGGCGTTGTCGCGCGCGCGCGCCCCGTCGCTCGCCGCCGCCGCGCGCGAGGCCGCACGCGCCGAAGCGGGCGCCGGCGAGCCGCCCGCGAAGCGCGGCGAATACCTCGCACAGTCCGGCACGTGCTTCCTGTGCCACGTGCAGATGCAGCCCGACGGCGCGTACGTCCCGGGCAGCTTCGGCGCCGGCGGCATGCGCGTCGTCATCACGCACTCGGGCGTCGTCTACACGCGGAACCTGACGCCCGATCCCGACACCGGCCTCGGGGGGTGGAGCGATGCCGACCTGCGTGCGGCGATCCGCAAGGGACGCTCGCGCAGCGGGCGCGTTCTGAGCGCGCTCGACATGCCGTGGACGATCCTCGCCGGCGTACGCGACGCCGACGTCGACGCGATCCACGCATACCTGCAGTCGCTTCCGCCGGTTCGCAACCGCGTCCCGCCACCCGAGGCGCCGTCGCTCGTCGACGGCATCGTGGGGAAGCTCGGCGCCTTCCTCACGGGCGAGCAGATCGCGGGCATCTACTTTCCGGGCAACGCCGGCCGTACACCGCCGCCCGACCAGCCGAACGCCCCCGTCGTGAATCCGTCGACCGACACCATGATGGTGCTGGGCTGCCTGTTCGCGCTCGCGCTCTACGCGAGGACGCGCAAGGGACAGCGCCGCCTGGAGACGCTCGCCGTCTGGACCGTCCTCATCGGCGTGCCGCTCGTCTACACGTGGCCGCCGCTGCGCTGGATGCCGCCCGCGCTCGTGAAGGCGGCGCCGCCGGTCGCGGCACTCGGGCGCGCCCTGGGTCTTCCGCCGCTGCGCCCACCGCCCTTCCCCGTCGGCAACCTCGACGACGACACGCGCGTGCTGGTGAACCATGGCCGCTACGTCGCGACCGTCGGAACCTGCTCGCTCTGCCACACCGCCGGACCGGATCCCCTGCGCCTGTGGCAAGCGTTCCCCGACATGGGCGGCGGCATGCGCGTCGCGTGGAAGGTCTTCGGCACGACGTATTCGCGCAACCTCACCCCCGATCGCGAGACCGGGCTCGGCACGTGGAACGACGCCCAGATCCGCCGCGCGATCACGAGCGGCATCAGCCGCGACGGACGCATCATGCACTGGCAGGCGATGCCGTGGGATCACTTCTCCCGGCTCACGCCCGAGGATCTCGAGGCGCTGATCGCGTATCTCCGCCACATCCCGCCCGCGCATTCCGAGGTTCCCAACCCCGTGCCGCCGGCGCCCGGCGATCCCGACGGCGACGCGTTCAGCTTCGGCTACACCGGCACGTATCGTCGCTAGCGAGGCGGCGGTGAAGCGCGAGCGAGCCGCGCGACGCGTCCTCGTCCCGGCGGGCGGGTGGCGGGGGTGGGGTGTGAGCGAGCCCGCAGGGCCCGGCGCGCGCCGCGGTTGGCGGCTGTGTCGTCGCGGCCCACGAGGCGCGCGTGGCCCGAGGACCGCGAGCGAACACCCCGCCGCCCGCCCGCCGCGCACGAGAAAGCGTCGCGCCTGCGCGCGCGCTCGTGCTATCGTCCGTCCCCATGCCGCCGACGAGCCACTTCCGGACGTGCCCGCTCTGCGAAGCCATGTGCGGTCTCGAGGTGCAGACCGAGGGCGATCGCGTCGTCGCCATCCGACCCGATCACGACGACGTGTGGAGCAAGGGGTTCATCTGTCCCAAGGGGACGACGCTCGGCGCGCTCCACCACGATCCCGACCGCATCCGCGTCCCGATGGTTCGCGAGGGCACGCGCTGGCGCGAGGTCGGGTGGAAGGAGGCCTTCGCGCGCTGCGAGGAGCTGATCGGCGGCGTCCTCGCGAAGCACGGCAAACAGGCCATCACCGCGTACATCGGGAATCCGACCGCGCACAGCATCCACCTCTCCCGTTACGTCGGGCTCTTCATGGGGCTCTCCCAGCTCCCGACGCTCTACTCGGCGGGCACCGTCGACCAGTGGCCGAAGAACGTCTCGTGCATGCTGATGTACGGGAGCATGTGGTGGATCCCGACGCCGGACATCCAGCGCACGCAGTATTGGGTGGTGATGGGCGGCAACCCGCAGGCGTCGCAGGGAAGCCTGCTCGCCTGCCCCGACGTGCTGGGCGAGATCGATCGCATCCGCGCGCGCGGCGGGAAGACCGTCGTCGTCGACCCTCGCCGCACCGGCACCGCCGACGAGGCCGACGAATGGATCCCGATCGAACCGGGAACCGACGCCGCGCTGCTGCTCGCCTGGTGCCACGTCCTGTTCGCCGACGGCCTCGTACGGCCGGGCGCGCTCGCCTCGCGCGTGAACGGGATCGACGACGTGCGCGCGCTCGCGGCGCCCTTCTCGCCCGAGCGCGTCGAGGCCACCTGCCGCGTGCCCGCCGCCACCATCCGCCGCGTCGCGCACGAGATCGCCGCCGCGCCGTCGTCCGCGGTCTACGGGCGGATCGGCCTCTGCAACCAGGAGTTCGGGACGCTCGCGTCGTGGCTGGTCGACGTCGTGAACATCCTCACCGGCAACTTCGATCGGCCGGGCGGCCTCATGTTCGGCAACCCGATCGCCTGGAGCCTCACCTCGTTGCCCGATCCGCAGTGGGCGGACGGCGTCTCGTTCGGACGCTTCCGCTCGCGCGTGCGCGGCGTGCCCGAGGTGCTGGGACAGTTCCCGCTCTCGTGCCTCGCCGAGGAGATCGCGACCCCGGGCGACGGCCGCATCCGTGCGCTCGTCACGATCGCCGGCAACCCGGTGATCTCGGCGCCCGACGCCGCGCGGCTCGACGCCGCCCTCCCCGAGCTCGAATGCATGATCAGCCTCGACAACGCGCTCAACGAGACGACGCGCCACGCGCACGTGATCCTACCGGGGCAGTCGGCGCTCGAGCAGCCGCACTTCGACGACCTCATCGCCATGTGGGGCGTGCGCAGCGCGGGCAACTTCTCGCCCGCGATCTTCCCGTGCGCCGATCGGCCGCAGGAGTGGGAGATCCTCGCCACGCTGGGCGGCCTGTGCGCCGGCATGCCGCTTTCGGAGATCGACCCGGCGGCGATGGACGACGGCTTCCTCATGGCCCTGTGCGCCGCGAAGAACGTCGACCCCGCGAAGATCCTGGGGCTCTACGATCACCGCGGGCCCGAGCGGCTCGTCGACTTCCAGATCCGGACGGGACCGTTCGGCGACGGCTACGGCGAGCGACCCGGCGGTCTCACGCTCCGGTCGTTCCGCGACGCGCCGCACGGGATCGACATGGGTCCGATGGTGCCGCGGCTGGACGAGATCCTCGCGACGCCCTCGGGCAAGGTGGAGCTCGCGCCCCCCTACATCACGGCCGACGTGGCGCGGCTCGCGGCGCGGCTGGGTCGCCCGCGCTCCGGGCTCGTGCTCGTCTCGCGACGCCACCTGCGCTCCAACAACTCGTGGCTCCACAACGTGGAGGTGCTGGTGCGCGGGCGCGAGCGCTGCACGCTCCTCATCCACCCGAGCGACGCGGCTCGCTGCGGCGTGCGCAGCGGTGCGCCGGCGCGCGTGACGTCGGAGGCGGGCAGCGTCGAGGTGCCGGTCGAGGTGAGCGACGAGATGATGCCGGGCGTCGTCTCGCTGCCGCACGGCTGGGGACACGACAAGCCGGGGACGCGCCTGGGCGTCGCGCGCGAGCACGCCGGCATCAACAGCAACCTCCTGGCGCCGGGCCGCCTGACCGATCCGATCAGCAACAACGCGGTCGTCAACGGCATCCCGGTCGACGTCGCGCCCGCCTGAGAGCCGCCGGGAGGCCGCCCGGGCGGACGAACGGACCGCTCGCCCCGCCCTGTTTGCCCCTGCGCGCGCGGCCGTAGTACCAGTCCGCGATGCCGACATCCCGCGCGCTGCTGGTCGTCGTTCTCGCCGCCGTCCTCGCGGCGTGCAAGGGACAGCACGAGGGTCCCGGGACGATCACCGGGAAGACCGTACCGGCCGAGGTCATCGCGGCCCGCGCCGAGTCGCAGAAGAAGGCGCTCGCCGACCTCGGTGCAGGGGATGCGTCGGCCAAGCAGGTCCTCTTCGGCGACCTCCACGTCCACACGACGTACTCGGTCGACGCGTTCATGCGCACGCTGCCCTTCATGCAGGGCGAGGGCGCGCATCCGCCGGCCGACGCCTGCGACTTCGCGCGCTACTGCTCCGACCTCGACTTCTGGAGCATCAACGACCACGCCGAAGGCATCACGCCCGCCCACTGGCAGGAGACGAAGGACGCGATCCGGCAGTGCAACGCCATCGCCGGCGATCCGAGGAATCCCGACCTCGTCTCGTATCTCGGCTGGGAGTGGACACAGGTCGGCCAGACGCCCGAGACGCACTACGGGCACAAGAACGTCATCTTCCACGACACCGCCGACGACAAGGTCCCCTCGCGTCCGATCAGCGCCCGCGGCGGCCTGCTCGCGCAGGCCTTCACGCAGCGGCCGCCGTTCTGGCAGCGCATCCAGTATCCCCTGCTCGATTTCTGGCACCGCCAGCGCTACTACGACTTCGGCAACCTGCAGGTGGAGATCAACGCGGTGCCGCTCTGCCCGAAGGGCGTGGACGTGCACCAGCTCCCCGCCGACTGCCACGAGACGGCCGAGACCCCCGACGTGCTGTACGAGAAGCTCTCGCAGTGGGGGGGCGACACGATCGTCATCCCGCACGGCACCACGTGGGGCTTCTACACGCCGCCCGGCAGCAGCTGGGACAAGCAGCTGAAGGGCACGATGCACGACGCCGAGAAGCAGCGTCTCATCGAGATCTACTCGGGACACGGCAATTCCGAAGAGTTCCGCGCCTGGAAGGACGTCGACCAGGACGCGCAGGGGAAGCTCACCTGTCCCGCGCCGACGAAGGACTACCTGCCGTGCTGCTGGCAGGCGGGCGAGATCATCCGCTCGCGCTGCGCGGATCCGAAGGCGCCCGACTGCGAGGAGCGCGTCGTCGCCGCGCGCGCGAACTACGCCGCGGCGGGCATTCTCGGCCACCGCACGGTCGAGGGCGCCACGATCGACGACTGGAAGGACTGCGGGCAGTGCCGCGACTGCTTCAACCCGTCCTTCACCTCGCGCCCGCGCAGCTCGGTGCAGTACACGCTCGCGATCACGAACTTCGACGATCCCGCCAAGCCGCGTCGCTTCCACTTCGGCATCATCGGCTCCAGCGACAACCACTCGGCGCGTCCCGGCACGGGGTACAAGGAGTACGCGCGACGCGAGATGACCGAGGCCATCGGGCCAAAGGACGAGACCTGGCGCGCCCGCGTCTTCGGCACGCCCGAGCCGCCGGCGCCGGCCTCCCGCCCCACCGACGAGATCCCGCCCGGCCAGGCCTTCCGGATGGTCGAGACCGAGCGACAGGTGTCGTTCTTCATGACGGGCGGCCTCGTCGCCGTGCATTCGAACGGGCGCGATCGCGACGCCGTCTGGGACGCCCTCAAGCGCCGCGAGGTCTACGCGACGAGCGGCGAGCGCATCCTGCTCTGGTTCGATCTCCTGAACGGCCCGAACGGCGGCCCGCTGCCGATGGGATCGGAGACCACGCTCGTGGACCCGCCGCGCTTTCGCGTCCGCGCCGTCGGCTCGTTCGAGCAGAAGCCCGGATGTCCCGAGTATTCGCTCCACGCCCTCGGCGCGGACCGTATCGGTCTGCTCTGCAAGGGCGAGTGCTACAACCCGAGCGATCGCCGCCGGCTCATCACGCGCATCGAGGTGGTGCGCATCCGGCCACAGGTGCGGCCGAACGAGCCCGTGCGCGAGCTGATCGAGGATCCCTGGAAGCGCTTCGACTGCGCCGCCGATCGCGCCGGCTGCACGGTCGAGTTCGACGACCCGAGCTTCATCCTGAACGGGCGGCCCGCCACCTACTACGTGCGCGCGATCCAGGAGCCGACGCCGGCCGTCAACGCCGGCGGGCTGCGCTGCGACTACGACGCGCAGGGCAACTGCACGCGCGTCCATCCGTGCTACGGCGACTACCGCACGCCCTTCGACGACGACTGTCTGTCGCCGAACGAGGAGCGCGCCTGGTCGTCGCCGATCTACCTCAGCCCCGCTTCGTGACGCCCGAGCGGCGGGCGCGCACACTGCTCGCCGTCGGCGCCGCGACGGGGCTCGCCGTCGCGGCCGTGAGTCTCGTCACCGGTATGCGGGGTGCGCGAGGGATCCCGGCCGGCGCGGTCGCGACCGTGAACGGCATCGCCATCTCGCGCGACGACTACCTGCGCACCCTGGCCGCCCTCGCCGGCGACCGGCGCGAGCCGATCGACGACGCCGACAAGCGCCGCGTCGTCGATCGTCTGATCGACGAGGAGCTGCTCCTGCAGCGCGGCCTCGACCTCGGCCTCGTGCGCCGCGACCGCACGGTGCGCTCGCAGCTCGTCGGCGCCACCATGGAGCTGCTCGCGAGCGGCGGCGCCGACCCGCCGCGCGAAGAGCTGGTCGCCTACTACGACGCGCACCGCGACTACTTCGCCGAGCCGGGACGCGTCCGCGTGCGGCAGGTGCTGGTGCGCGTCCCCGGCGGCGACGAGGCGCCCGCGCGCGCCCGCGCCGACGAGGCAGCGAGGCGCCTGCGAGCCGGCGAAGCGTTCGCGACCGTGCGGGCGGCGCTCGGCGACGACGAGGTGGCGCCCCTCCCCGACACGCTTCTCCCGGCGGTGAAGCTTCGCGAATACGTCGGCGAGACGGCGACGCGGGCCGCGCTCGAGCTGCCGGTCGGCGCCACCAGCGATCCCGTCCGCACGAGCATGGGCTTCCACGTCCTGCAGGTCGTCGAGCGCAGCCAGCCGGCGGTCCCGCCCTTCGACCAGATCGAGGATCGCGTGCGCGCGGAGGTCCGCCGCCGGGCCGACGAGACGGCGCTGCGCACCTCGCTCGACGCGCTCCGCAAGGCCGCCGACGTCCAGACGAGCGAGCCGCTGCCATGACGCGCCTCGCATTCGGCCTCGTGGTCCTCGCCCCGGCGCTCGCGCTCGCCCACGGCCGCAGCGTGTCCTGGTCCGGCTGGACGCTCGGTCCCGACGGCGCGCACGTCGAGCTGCGCCTGGCCGCGATCGACCTCACCCTGCTCGGCCTCGATCCGTGGCGCGACGCCGAGCGCATCGGGCGCTACGCCGCCGAGCATCTGACGCTCGTGGCCGGCGGGGCGCCCTGCACACCGACGGCGCCGCCGACCGTGCGCGCGGAGCGCGAGGGTCAGCTCGTCGTCGCGTGGAGCCTCGCATGCGCGTCGCCCGCGCCGCGGACGATCGAATCGCGCCTGCTGGCCGACGTCGCGCCGGCGCACGTCCATCTCGCCCGGGTGTCGGCGATGGACGGCACCGTCGCCGAGCGCGTCCTCACGGCCGAGGCGTCGCGCTGGCCGCTCGCCGGGGAATCGGCGAGCGCCGTCGACTTCGCCGTGCTCGGCATGGGCCACGCCGTGACCGGCCTCGATCACGTCGCGTTCCTGCTCGCCCTGCTGCTCCTGGCGGGATCGCTGGCCGACCTCGCCGCGAGCGTCGCCGCATTCGCGATCGCGCAGAGCGTCGCCCTGGCGCTCGCCACCCTCGGCGGCGTGCGCCCCGATCCGGCGGCGGTGGCGACGCTCGCCGGCCTCTCGTGCACGCTCGTCGCGTGCGAGGGCGCGTGGCTCCTGGGCGGCCGGGATCGTCCGACGCCGTGGATCGTCGCGGCCGCGCTCGGCGCAGCCGCGATCTCCGATCCGCGTACCGTTCCCCCGATGGTGCTGATCGGACTCGCGCTCTTCGGCGCGTGCCACCTGGGTCTCCTCGCGCGCAGCGAGCGCCCCGCGCCGCTCGTCGCGTTGGGCGCATTCGTCTTCGGGCTCGTGCATGGCCTCGGGTACGCGAGCGCGCTCGGTGCGCTCGGGCTGCCCGGCGAACGCCTCGTGCCGGCGCTCTTCGCCTTCAACGTCGGTGTCGCGCTCGGCCAGCTCGCGATCGTCGCTGTTGTCTGGAGCATGCTCGGCGCGTTGGGCCGCCGCTACCCGGGAGCGCGAGGCCGGATCGCCGAGATCGGCTCGGCCGCCGTCTGCGGGCTCGGCCTCTTCTGGTTCGTCACGCGGGCATGGGGATGAGCGACTCCGTAGCCGTCGCACGGGGGCTCACGCGCAACGCGACGAGCGCGCTATACTCCGCGCTCGCGGGAGGTCGCATGAGCGAACGATGGTCGCAACGAAGCGGATCGGGCCGGATGGCGATCCTCACCAGCGGGGGTGACGCCCCCGGCATGAACGCCGCCATCCGCGCCGCGGCGCTGCTGGCGATGTCGCAGGGCTGGAAGGTCTTCGGCGTGAGCGACGGGTACAGGGGTCTCCTCGAGGGGCGGCTCACCGAGCTCGGCGCCGGCGACGTGTCGGGCATCATCCGCGAGGGCGGCACGATGCTCGGCTCGGCGCGGTGCCGGGAGTTCGCCGAGCGCGCCGTGCGCGACGTCGCGCGCCGGCGGCTCCGCGACGCCGCGATCGACGCGCTCCTCGTCATCGGCGGCAACGGATCGATCGCGGGCGCCGCGGCGCTCTCCGACCCCGCCGAAGCGGAATCGGGCGGCCCGCTCGTGATCGCGCTGCCCGCGTCGATCGACAACGACATCGGTCTCACCGGGCTCGCGATCGGCGTCGACACCGCCATGAACACGATCGTCGACGCATGCGACAAGATCGCCGACACCGCCTCCGCCTTGAACCGCACGTTCCTGGTCGAGGTGATGGGCCGGCGCTGCGGCTACCTCGCGATGACCTCCGCCATCGCCGGCGCCGCCGATGCCGTCCTCTTCCCCGAGGCCGGTCGCAGCGACGCGGAGGTCGTCGACGCGGTCATACGGACGATCGAGCGCGTGCGCGCCCGACGCGGCCGCAAGAATCGCGTGATCGTGATCAAGGCGGAGGGCGTGTCGCTCTCGACCGAGCGCTTGAAGGAGATGGTCGACGCCCGGCTCCACGAGTCCGACGGCAAGGGGCTCGCCGTCGAGACACGCGTCACGGTGCTCGGGCACGTGGTGCGAGGCGGCCGTCCGTCGGCGTTCGATCGATTGCTCGCGAGCCGGCTCGCGCACGTCGCCGTCCGCGCGCTCATGGCCGGCGAGCACCGACGCATGGCGGCGTGGCAGCTTCCGGTGGAGCCGCCGGCCGCGGTGGGACACCGCGCCGCCGACGACCCCTACTGCTGGCTGGTCGATTTCGACGCGGTCCTGGCCGAAACCGAGCAGCTCCTCGCCGGGACGAGCCCGCTCGTACGCTGGCGGGCTCGTGTCCTCGACGAGATCGAGGGCGTGCTGGCGCTCTGAGGTGGAAAAAAAGCTTGCCGAACGGCGCGGGCGACCGGTAGACCAGTGCGTCGGAGGGAAACGATGCGCATCCCGACACCCGCAACCCGTCTCGCCACGCTCGTCCTGGCGCTGGGCCTTGCCGGCGCCGCACACGCCGCCACCGATGAATGTCACGCCGGCGCCTCGGCGCTCAGCGACGCCAAGTCCATCGCCGGAGTGCGCGGGGCCATCGCGCGCGCCTGCCCGTGCGCCTTCTACGACGGCACGACCGGGGACAAGCGCCACGGCGCGTTCGTGCGCTGCGCCAACGCGCAGATCGAGCTCGCGACGAGGACGCCGCTGCTCGGCACGTACTCGCTGCGGCCGCAGTGCCGCATCGAGCTGAAGAAGCTCTACGCGCGTGCCGCGTGTGGCTACTCCGCCTCCGTGCCACGCGTCATGTGCTGCGAGGCGAAGGTGGCCAGCGGGAAGCTGAAGGCGTCGGCCAAGCGCGCGACCAAGTGCGTCGACTCCGGCAGCGGGAGCGTCGTCCGGCACGCCTGCTATGCGTCGCCGTTCGGCGCCGACGCGTGCAGCTCCAACGCCACCAACGACTGCACGACGCTCGTCACCGAGGAAACGATCGACGTCCCGAGCGCCGCGCAGCCGGCGAATACACCGGGCTCGCCCGGCGTGGTCGTCACGAATCCGAAGCTCCTCACCCAGTTCGGCGGTGGCAGCTTCGACCTGAACCATGCCCGCTACACGCGCCACCACCTCGCCGCCCCGGTCGGGGCGCCGCAGGCGATCCTCATCCTCGTGCCCGGTTTCGAGGGCGGCGCCGCCGACTTCCGCATCATCGGCGAGAATCTGATCACGCGAGCCTACGCCGACGGCTTCATCCTCGAGGTGTGGGCGGTCGATCGACGCACCAACCAGCTCGAGGACATGGCGGGGCTCCAGATCGCCGAGGAGTTCCTCTCTCCCGAGATTGCGCTCGACTGGCTCTTCGGCGCCGAGGTCTCCCTGCCGCTCGACCCGATCCTGGCGGCGGGTCCGAATCGTCGCGGGGTCTTCTACGACACGCAGGCCGATCTCGCCTTCTTCGCCTCGTGGACGAACCTCATGTTCTCGCGCGACATCGACGCGATCGTGACGGCGGCGCGCGCCGCCGCGCAGAACCAGAACGTGTTCCTCGGCGGACACTCGGCCGGAACGGGGTTCACGGCGCGCTACGCCTCGACGGACTTCAATCTGACCGGCGTCGGCCCGGCCGATCCCGGCTACGCGAAGCTCCGCGGCCTCGTGCTGCTCGAGGGCAGCGGCGGCTCGACGGCGGGGACGCCGCTCACCAACGATTCGCTCGACCGCATCATCGCCAAGTTCGACGGCGGGCTGTTCGGGGCCGTGCGCGACAACGCCGCCCGCTGCGTCGACGGCGTGACCCCGTGCACGATCGCGACCGAGGCGACCGATTGCACCGGCCAGGTGCCACCCAAGTGCACGCTGCCGACGACGTCGTACGCGACGTCGGCGATCCTGAACGCGCGCATCCTCGCGAGCGGCGAGGTGGCCGGGCTCCAGGCCGCGCTCGATCCGGACACGGGCGAGAACCTCCTGCGCGTCGACCAGGGCGGCGTGGTCGACAACAACGCGATCCTGAAGGTGGCGGATCTCAACGGTCTCGCGCTCCTCCCCCGCTCGACGGCCGAGGGCGGCCTCGGGGCCTTCCTCGACGACGACGGGCTCGTGGCCGGTCTCGCGTCGTTCGTCGCGACCTCGCTCGGTGCGCCGGGCCCGATGCTGGGAATCCTCACGACCTGGCAGGACATCACCGAGGGGCCGTTCGCGCCCTCGATCGTCCCGAACAACGGGCCGCCGCCGACCACGCTGCCCGGCTCGAGGTGGGGCCAGGAGAAGGAAGTGGTGCTGATGAGCCGTATGGCCAAGAACTTCTACAAGGGCGGCACCAACTTCACCGACGTGTACTATCCGGTCGCGGGCCCGAGCGTGACCTCGGTCACGGGCGTGTGCACGGCAGGCTTCTGCTCGGCGGGCAACGTCGGCGCCGCGTGCACGACCGCCGCGCAGTGCTCGCAGTCGATCAACCTCGACTCGTCGGCGCTCTCGATCGGGCGCGGGCGCCGCGACATCGAGAATTTGACCCAGGCGGCGAACATCAACATCCCCGTCATCGCCTTCGGTGGGACGAATGGCCTCGCAGTGGTCCCCGGCGCGTACACGCCGTTCGGGACGAGCATCGGCACCTGCACGGCGCCGAGCTGTAGCGGGCAGCCGCGCGTCGCCGACGCGTCGTTTCCGAACCCGGCCTTCCCCACCTTCGGGGGCATCGCGGGTGGCTACGAGGTGATCATGGCCGAGGGCTTCGCACACGTGGACGTGGTGTGCGCGGAGGACAGCGTCGACAACCCGATCACGCCGGCGCTGGTCGCGTTCCTCGAGCGCAACGTCCAGTAGCTCGCCGGCATCGGCCGCTCTCACGCCCGCAGCGGCGCGACGCCGAGGCGGGTCGCCAGCTCGTCGAGCTCGCGTTCCACCGCCGGCGCGAGCGCGATCCCGCTCGCCAGCGCGTCGCGGCGGCGGCGATGCGCTCCCTCGCCCGGAATGCGGATCTCGTCGAACCCCGGCGCCAGGCGCGACCCCTTGATGCGTCCGACGACCGCGTCGACGGCGCCTTCGTAGTCCTCGCCGAGGCAGCGGACCGGATCGATCGCGACCAGCAGCATCGAGAGCAGGAACTCGCGGTCGGTCTCGAGCCAGTCGGGCTGCGCCGCCTCGGGCGGGTTGCCGCTGAGCGCGTTCGTGAGAAGTCCCAGGACCAGTGCGAGACCGTAGCCCTTGTGCTCGCCGAGCGGCAGCATGCTGCCGGCGGCCGCGCGCGCGGCGTCGGTCGTGGGGCTGCCGCTCTCGTCGAGCGCCCAGCCCTCGGGGATCGGGTCGCCACCCTTCGCCGCGACCAGGACGTAGCCGCGCGCCACTTTGCTCGTCGCCATGTCGAAGACGATCGGATACGCCTGCCGCGACGGGACGGCGATCGCGAGCGGGTTGTTGCCGACCAGGCGCTCCGCACCGCCCCATGGCGCGAGGTTCGCGGTCGCGCTGCTGAGCGCGATCCCGATCATGCGCCGCGCGAGCGCCATGCCGGCGAAGTAGCCGACGTGTCCCGTGTGCGAGACGCGGCGCACGGCGACGGCGCCGATCCCCGCCGCGCCGGCCTTCGTCATCGCGAGGTCCATCGCCCGCCGGCCCACGACCGCGCTCATGCCGCGGTCGCCGTCGAGCAGCGCGTAGGCGGGAAGATCGATCACCGTCGCGATCGCCGGGCGCGGGTTGATCGTGCCCATGCGCAGGCGCTCCACGAACACGCCGACGCGGACGCACCCGTGCGACGCGATGCCGCGCAGCTCCGCGTCCACCGTCTGCGCGGCGCAGGCGGCCGCGTCGGCCGCCGGCAGGCCGGCCGCTTCGTAGACGCGCCCGAGGAAGGTTTCGAGGGCTGCGGCAGAGACGCGGGACATCGCCCGGCGCTCCTACCACGGGGCCCATGCGGCGGTGTAGCCTCGTTGCGCGGTTCGTTCCCGCGCGGTAGGCGATGGCCCTCATGCGTGAAGCTCGCATCCGACTCGTCCTCGTGGTCGCGGCGCTCGCCGGCTGCATCTCGCAGGCGCCGGCGCACGCGGCCGTCGTGGCGAGCGTCTTCGGCGGCCGCGTCGCATGCGCACCGAACGGCCCCGTGCAGTTCTGTCAGGGCGACGTCACGACGCGCGTCGAGAGCTTCGACGGCGTCCCGCTCGACGTCAGCGTGACGCTGCCGCCCGCGTCGATGGACGGTCCGTTTCCGCTGATCGTCGATCGCCACGGCTGGAGCCTCGGCAAGAACGGCGCGCCGTACGTCGCCCTGGCCGAGGAGGGCTACGTCGTGCTGTCGTACACCGCGCGCGGCTTCTACGCCTCGTGCGGCTCGGCGGCGTCGCGCGATCCCGACGCCACGCTCTCGAACCCGACCGTGTGCGCCGAACGGGGGTGGACGCACGTCGGCGACGTCCGCTACGAGGCGCACGACACGCAGCACCTGGCCGGCCTCCTGGCCGACGAGGGCCTCGTCATCCCGAACAAGGTCGGCGTCACCGGGGCGTCGTACGGCGGCGGCCAGTCGATGATCCTGGCCGCGCTCCGCAACCGCATCATGCTCCCCGACGGCACCTTCGTTCCCTGGCGGAGCCCCGGCGGAAAGGACATGGAGATCGCCGCCGCCGCGCCGCTGATCCCGTGGTCGGACCTCGCCTACGCCCTCACGCCCAACGGGCGCACGATCGACTACCGGATCCAGAATCCGTACGGCCTGCGCGGCGGCGTGCAGAAGCAGTCGTGGAACGCGACCCTGTACGGCATCGGCTCCGCGGCGGGCTTCTACTCGCCTCCGGGCGTCGATTTCGCGGCCGATCTCACGACGTGGAACGCGCGCGTCGGCGCCGGCGAGCCGTACGACGGCGATCCGGCGCTGCAGGCGATCCTCGGCGAGATCACGGCCCACCATTCCGCGTACTACGTCGACGACTCGATCGAGCCGGCGCCCCTCTTCATCTACAACGCATGGACGGACGACCTCTTCCCGGTCGACGAGGCGGTACGCTTCTGGCGCAAGACGGTGGCAAAATACCCGACGGCGGAGATCTCGCTGCTGTTCGCCGACGATTTCGGCCACTCGCGCGCGGCGCTCGGCTTCGGCGGCGCGCGCGTCGGCGAGCGCGTGAACCAGTTCTTCAACCGCCACCTGCGCGGCATGGGCGATCCGCTGCCGGCGATCGAGGCCTTCACGCAGCCGTGCAACGGCGCGAGCGAGGAAGGGCCGTTCACCGCGAGCGATTGGGACTCCATCCATCCCGGCGAGGTGCGCTATGCGACCCGCAAGACGCAGCGCTTCGAC
>DATJZY010000031.1 GCA_035577985.1 Candidatus Eisenbacteria bacterium | reverse complement strand
TACGACTCGCAGGAGGACCGCTACGAGACGGTTTGGTCCGAGGTGTCGGTCGGATGCGAGGCGTGCCACGGCCCGGGCTCGCGTCACGTCGAGTGGGCCGAGCAGGCGGCACGCGACGGAGCCGCGCCGAACGCGGATCGCGGGCTCGTGGTTCCGCTTTCGAGCGACGGAGCGCAGTGGGTGCTCGATCCCGACGCCCGCATCGCGCGGCGCAGCGTTCCGCGCGCATCACACGCAGAGCTGGACGCGTGCGGCCGCTGCCACTCGCGCCGCGCCGTGATCCGCGATGCCTACGAATACGGCAAGCCGCTCCTCGACACGCACCGCCCGGCACTGCTCGAGGCGGATCTCTACACGGTCGACGGACAGATCCAGGACGAGGTCTACGAGTGGGGCTCGTTCCTGCAGAGCCCGATGTACCACGCCGGCGTCACGTGCAGCGATTGCCACGATCCCCACAGCCTGCGGCTGCGCGCGGACGGCAATGCGCTGTGCGCGCGCTGCCACCTGCCGGCGAAGTTCGACACGCCCGAGCACCACTTCCATCCGGTCGGGTCGGCCGGCGCGCAGTGCGTCGCGTGCCACATGCCGGCGCGGACGTACATGGTGATCGACGAGCGCCGGGACCACAGCTTCCGCGTCCCGCGCCCCGATCTCTCGGCGACGCTCGGCGTGCCGAACACGTGCACGGGCTGTCACGCGGATCGGACGCCCGACTGGGCCGCGGCGGTGATCGCCGCGCGGCCCGGGGCCCACCGGCTCGGAACGTCGCACTACGCCCAGGCGATCGCGGCCGGCCGAAAGGGTGCGGCCGACGCGGACGGCCGTCTCGCGTCGCTCGCATCCGACGCGACGGCGCCGGCGATCGTGCGTGCGACCGCGGTGAGCCTCCTTGGGAACCCGGCGAATCCGCTCGTGCAGACGGCGCTTCGCGGAGCAGGCAACGGCGACGGGCTCCTGCGGTCCGCCACGGTCGACGCCGTCCGCGACGGCGATCCGCGTGCGGCGGCGCCGGTCGTCGCACCGCTCCTGACCGACCCCCTTCGCGCAGTGCGGCTCGGCGCCGCGCGGGACCTTGCCGGTGCGCCAGCCGGCACGCTCACACCGGACCAGCAGGCCGCGCTGGCGCGGGGGATCGACGAGTATCGCGCGGCCGAGCTCGCCAACGCGGATCGCCCCGAGTCCCACATGAACCTCGCCCTCCTCGACGCGCGGCTCGGGCGCATGGCGGATGCCGAGCGGGAGCTCGACACGGCCATCCGGCTCGGGCCGTACTTCGTACCGGCGCGCGTGAACCTCGCCGACCTCTATCGCGTACAGGGGCGCGACGCCGAGGGCGAGCAGGTCCTGCGTGCGGCGATCGCGATCGCGCCCGGCGTCGCCGAGGGGCACCACGCGCTGGGGCTCCTGCTGGTCCGTCAACGACGCACCGGCGAGGCGCTGGCGGAGCTCGGGCGGGCCGCCGCGCTCGCGCCCGACAACGCCCGCTATGCGTACGTGCTGGGCGTGGCACTGCATTCGACAGGGCAGACGGCGCGTGCGCTGCAGACTCTCGCCACGGCGCACGCGACGCGGCCGGACGATCGCGACCTCCTCGTCGCCCTCGCGACGATCAGCCGCGACGCCGGCGACCGCGATGGGGCCCGCCGCTATGCCGACGAGCTCGCCACGCTCACCCCCTGGGACGCGGATGCCCGCAAGCTGCAACACGAGATGGCCGAATGAGGGGGCCGATTCGACCCTCCGTCCCCCGAGGGATTCCGGGGTCTCCCGGCCCCCGGCCGCCATCCCCGTCCTGATCGCCGGTCAGGGCCGGTGTCCCCCTTGACTGCCAGCGCGTCCGGCCTTACACGCGCCGCGCACGCGCGAGTGTGTACAACCTACAGGAACGGCATCACGCAGCCCGGAGTCCCCCGGAGAAGGGGTCCGGCAGGGAGGTCTTGGTCAAATGGCAGTGCACATCCGTCCCCTCCACGACCGTCTGATCGTCAAGCGGATCGACGAACAGGAGCAGCGCAGCGCCGGCGGGATCATCATCCCCGACACGGCGAAGGAGAAGCCCCAGGAGGCGAAGGTCGTCGCGGTGGGCAAGGGCAAGGTGAACGACGACGGGAAGGTGATCCCCCTCGACGTGAAGGCCGGGGATCGCATCCTGTTCGGAAAGTACTCGGGCAGTGAGATCAAGATCGACGGTGAGGAGCACCTGATCCTGCGCGAGGAAGACGTCCTCGGCATCGTCGAGAGCTGAAAGGAGAATCGGAAACATGGCTGCCAAGATCGTGAAGTTCAGCGAGGAGGCGCGCGCGAAGATGCTGAAGGGCGTCAACGTGCTCGCCGACGCGGTGACCGTGACGCTCGGCCCCCGCGGTCGCAACGTCGTCCTCGAGAAGTCCTGGGGCGCGCCCAACGTGACCAAGGACGGCGTCACCGTCGCAAAGGAGATCGAGTTCGCCGACAAGTTCGAGAACATGGGCGCGCAGATGGTGAAGGAGGTCGCATCGAAGACCTCCGACGTCGCCGGCGACGGCACCACCACCGCGACCGTGCTCGCCCGCGCGCTCTTCAACGAGGGCGCCAAGATGGTGGCCGCCGGGCACGACCCGATGAGCCTCAAGCGGGGCATCGACAAGGCCGTCGTCGCCGTCACCGAGGAGCTGAAGCGGCTCTCCAAGTCGACCAAGGGGCGCGACGAGATCGCGCAGGTCGGCACCGTCTCCGCCAACGGCGACAAGACGATCGGCGAGATGATCGCCGAGGCCATGGAGAAGGTGGGCAAGGAGGGCGTCATCACGGTCGAGGAGGCCAAGAGCCTCGAGACGCAGCTCGACGTCGTCGAGGGCATGCAGTTCGACCGCGGCTATCTCTCGCCGTACTTCGTGACCGATCCCGAACGTATGGAGGCGTCTCTCGAGGAAGCGTACATCCTCATCCACGAGAAGAAGATCTCGTCGATGAAGGACCTGCTCCCGCTGCTCGAGCAGGTGGCCCGTGCCGGCAAGCCGCTCCTCATCATCGCCGAGGAGGTCGAGGGCGAGGCGCTCGCGACGCTCGTCGTGAACAAGATCCGCGGCACGCTCCAGGTGTGCTCGGTGAAGGCGCCCGGCTTCGGCGACCGCCGCAAGGCCATGCTCGAAGACATCGCCGTCCTGTCGGGCGGCCGGCTCATCGCCGAGGAGCTCGGCATCAAGCTCGAGAACGTGACCCTGAAGGACCTCGGCCGCTGCAAGCGGATCACGGTCGACAAGGACAACACGACGCTGATCGACGGTGCCGGCAAGAAGGCCGACATCGAGGGGCGGATCAAGCAGATCCGCGCCCAGATCGAAGAGACGACGTCGGACTACGACCGCGAGAAGCTGCAGGAGCGGCTGGCGAAGCTCGTGGGCGGCGTGGCGGTCATCAAGGTGGGCGCCGCGACCGAGGTCGAGATGAAGGAGAAGAAGGCGCGCGTCGAGGACGCGATGCACGCGACCCGCGCGGCCGTCGAAGAGGGCGTGGTCCCCGGCGGTGGCGTGGCGCTGCTGCGCTGCCAGCCAGTGCTCGACAACCTGAAGGTCGACGAGGAGCAGGCGTCCGGTGTCAAGATCGTCCAGCGGGCGATCGAGGAGCCGATGCGCTGGATCGCGCGCAACGCGGGCCAGGACGGCCCGGTTGTCGTGAACGCCGTGCGACAGGCGAAGGGCTCGCACGGCTACAACGCCGCGACCGACGAGTACGAAGACCTGATGAAGGCCGGCATCATCGATCCCACCAAGGTCGTACGCACCGCGCTGCAGAACGCCGCGTCGGTGGCGGGACTTCTGCTCACCACCGAGGCGATGGTCGCCGAGAAGCCGAAGGAGGAGAAGGCTCCGGCCGGCGGCGGCATGCCGCACGGCGGAGAGGACTTCTAGGCCGCTCGGCTCGACCGAGCGTGTCACTGGCGGGGCGTCGGTCGTCGACCGGCGCCCCGTCGCGCCTTCCGGGGCCGTGCGCGGCCCGCGTCGTGGCCGTCTATTGTTGCTTCGACTTCTCGTACTGGTCGACGATGGCGCCGCCCAACAGGCCGGCGCCCGCGCCGATGGCGGCGCCCATACCGGCGTTGCCGGCCATCGCGCCGATGGCGGCGCCGCCCGCCGCTCCGATCAGCGTTCCCGAGGCCAGGCGCTGCTGGGTAGGGGTCATGTTGGCGCAACCGCCGAGGGCGACCGTAGCCGCCAGGGCCGCGATCGCGAGCCGCCTCTGGTTCCCGCGCATGCTCGATCTCCTCACTTGGTCTTTTTCGCGGTCTTCTTGGGGCAGGGGTAGGTCTCGATGAGGTACCTGGCGACCACTTCTGCCGGCGAATACTGGACCAGGTCCGAGTGGGCGCGCCCCCAGACGACGAACGCCGCCACCGCCTCATTGCGCGACGGGCCCGGCTCCGGCGGGCAGAAGAACTGCCTCAGCTTGCCGCGGGCGATCAGCACCTGGAGCGTCTGGTAGGTCCCCGCGCCGAAGCCGTGACACACGTGGATCGCCGCCGTGTGCAACGGATCATCGTCGGCGACGGCGCAGAGCTCGATCAGGTCGGCGCCGGTCTTGAGCTTGAACGTCTCCTCGGTGACCGCACCGCGGGACGGCGACGCCATGGCGAGAAGGGCGACGAGCGCGACGATCGTTCTGGTCATGGGGACCCTAGAACAACAATCGGGCGCCCTTGCCAAGCCCTCGTCGGACTCGGCCGTGTCCCGTTGTGACCGGATGGCGATCGGCAGTATCATCGACGCTGGGCCGGAAGATCACCCATGCCTCGCGCGCTCGCGGCAATGCTGCTTCTGCTCGGCGCCTCCGCGCCGGTGTCCGCGAAGCTCCTGTGCCCGCCCGGACGGTTCATGCTGCACGCGGCGGACGCGCGTGCCGTGGCCTTGGATGGGCGCGAGCTCGGCGAGTGCGGGCGCTGGAAGACGGGAATGCCGACCCTCCATCCGTCCCATCCTGGCCCGTGCTCGTGAGTGCCGATCAGCCGACGCGGGCGTCGCGGAGGTGCCCGCGCTCCGTCACCGTCCCGAGCGGCGGCCCGAAGATCGTGCTGCGCACCTCGTCGTCGTGGGCCGCGCGCAGCAGCACGTCGCGATCGCGCAGGTGGCGCAGGACGTGGCGCAGGTACGTGATCGCGGTTTCGAGCTCGCTGCGGCGATCGTCGACGTAGCCGGCGAAGGCACTCGCCGAGCAATCCCCGGCTGCGAGCGCGCGATGTGCCGCGAGGGCGGCGAGCCGCCCCATCCGCATCGCGAACTCGACGCCCATTCCCGTGAGGGGCGAGAGGTAGCCCGTCGCGTCGCCGGCGAGGAGGAGGCGATCTCCTGCGACCTCGGTCACGCGATACGCGAGCGGCGCCATGGCCCACGGTTCGCCCAATCGCGGCGCGCGCGCGAGGCGTTCGGCGAACCAGGGGTCGAAGCGCTCGGCGACGCGCTCGAAGAACTCGGCGGGCTTCGCGCGGTCGGCCTGCTTGTCCGCGAGATCGGCTTCGAGCACGAGCCGGAACAGCCCCGGCCGGATGCGAGCGCCGCTGATCATCGCGCCGCGGTCGCCGTAGAAGTGACGGTCCCAGAATCCGACGGCCGCGTCCGGGAAGTCGCTGAAGAAGAGCGCGACGGCGATCTGCCGGAACTCCGGATCCTCGGTCTTGAGCTTGCGGATCCGCGGCGCGAGCGCGTGGCGACCGCCCGCGTCGATGACGAGCGGCGCGCGGTACTCCGGCCCCTCCGCCGTACTGACGATCGCCTCGTCGGCCCGCACGTCGAGGCCGGTCGCGCGACGGCTCCACGCGATGCGTCCCCCGACCGCGGCGAAGCGTGTACGCAAGGCCGCGTCGAAGCCGCCGCGATCGACGTTCAGGTACGAGATCCCGTCGGGCAGCGCGTGATACGTCCACGAGAGGTCGGGGTACACGTTGCGGACACCGCGCATCCGATCGAGCACCCACGGTCCTTCGAACGCGACTCCGAGCTCGTCGCACTCGTGCTGGGTGCCGGGCGCGAGCAGCTCGCCCGACTCGATCGCCTCGGCGCCGTTCGACGCCTCGGCGAGCCGCTCCAGCACGAGGACGTCGTGGCCCTGCTGGACCAGCCGGATCGCGGCGGCGCATCCCGCCGGTCCCCCTCCGATCACGATGACGTCGGCGTCGAAGCGGCTCATGTCGGGCTTCTCCTATCCGAGAAGCGTCGCGAGGTCCTTGGGCGCAAGGAACTCCTCCGGGATCGGCGGCGCCCAGGCGCGAACCATCTGCGCGCCCGCCCATGCAGGCGGCGCGTAGGCCGCTTCGTCCGTGATGCGATCCAGGTCGGCGATGTACTCGGCGAAGTTCCCCGCCGGGTCGCAGAGGTACCAGAAGAAGTTCGAGCCGATCGCGTGCCGCCCGAGTCCCCACACGTGACGCGTCGGATCGGCGGCCAGCATGGCGGCGGCGCCGCGACCGACCTCGTCGACGTCGGCCACCTCCCACGCGGTGTGGTGCAGGAACGAGCCGGGTCCCTGCTGGACGGCGACGTTGTGGTGGTCCTCGCTGCAGCGCATGAACGAGACGAACGGGAGCCCGTCACTGACGGCGAAGCCGAGGCCGCGGGTGAAGAAGCGGACCGTCGCCTCGTGGTCGGGCGATGCCATCGCGACGTGCGACAGCTTCCCGGGTCGAACGGCGGCGCTGCGAAGGACGCCGTCGGCGGGACGATTCAGGCGTTCCGAGCGGCCCGGTGCGTTGCGCGACGTCGGCTCGGTGCGCGTCGCCTGGATGCGGGGCGCGACCGTGATCTTGATCGTGAGACCCGTCACCGGCTCGCGCGTACGCAGGGTGGGGCCGTCCATCTGCGCGGCCACGTCGAGCCGTGCGAGCGCGGCAGCGATGCGCCCGAGATCGTCGGGATTCTCGGCGCCGAGGCCGAGCTCGACGAGCCCGCGCCTCGCCGCTGCGACGAGGCGGAGCTGCTCGCCGCCGTCAGGGGTCGCCAACGAGCCGGTCCCAGTTTCGGCGAGGCCGAAGTCGCGGTAGAACGCCGCGGCCGTCGCGACGTCGGGGACACCGAGAGTGATCGTGGTGAGCCGGTGTAGCGCCATGTCATTTCCTCCGCGGCTTGGGTTCGGCCTCCGCGTCCATCGTCGCACGGACGGCGCGCCGCGTGCCCTCGAGATGTCGTGTGAGCCCTCGGACGGCCCGATCGATCTGCCCCCGTACGACCGCGTCGCGCAGCATCGCGTGCTCGTCCTGCGGGTCGCTTCCCCGGCGGTAGTGCTGCGCGCCGAGGAGCTGGTAGCGCTGCGAGTGCTCGGCCAGGAGCGCCGTCATGCGGCGCATCCACGCCGACGGGCAGCGGGCGAGGAGCGTCGTGTGGAACGCCAGGTGCGCTTCGGCCGCTTCCACCGGATCGACCGGCCGCGCCCGCAGCGCGGCTTCGAGACGCTCGTGCGCGGCGAGCACCTGGCTGCGATGCCCGTCGTCGCTGTGCTCGAGCGACGCACGCAGCGCCGTCGGCTCGAGAAGCAGGCGTAGCTCGTAGAGGTCCGCCGCTTCCTCGAGCGAGAAGGGCGCCACGCGCGCGCCCCGCTGCGACGTCAGCTCGACGAGCCCGCTGCCCCCGAGCCGCTGGAAGGCCTCGCGCAGCGGCGTGGGGCTGACGGCCCAGCGTTGGGCCAGGTCGTCGGCGACGAGCTTCGAGCCGGGCTGAAGCTCGCCCGTGAGGATGGCGGCCTTCAAGCGGTGGTGCGCCCAGTCGGCGCGGGTGGTGGGGGCATGGTCGGGCATGCGGCAGGACCCTAGCAGGCCCCTCTTGCAATGGCAATAATCTATAACCTATGAGGACGGTATGAAGCTCGTGACCTTCACCCATCAGCGCGACACCCGGATCGGCGTCGTCCGCGGAGAGCAGGTGGTCGACCTGGCGACGGCCGCTCCGGGCCTTCCACGGGAGATGATCGCCTTCCTCGCCCTCGGGGCCGACGCCATGGCGGAAGCGCGCGCCGCCTCGGAACGGCCGGGCGCCCGCATCGCGCTCACCGACGTGCGGCTCGAGCCGCCCGTGCTGCGGCCCCCGAAGTTCCTCGCCATCGGCTTCAACTACGCCGATCACGTGGCCGAGGCCGGCGCCGAGCGCCCGCCGTTCCCCGTCTTCTTCAACAAGCAGTCGACCTGCGTCGTCGGTCCGTACGACCCGTTCCACCTGCCGCGGGTCTCTCCCCTGCTCGACTACGAGGGAGAGCTCGGCCTCGTCATCGGCCGGCGCTGCCGGCACGTACCGCGCGATCGCGCCGCGGAGGTGATCGCCGGCTACCTCGTCGTCGACGACGTCAGCGTCCGCGACTGGCAGATCCGCACGCCGACCATGACGATGGGGAAGTCGTTCGACACGCACGGTCCGATCGGGCCGTGGATCGTCACGCCCGACGAGGTCGGCGATCCGCACGCGCTCGAGCTGCGCACGTGGGTGAACGGCGAGCTGCGGCAGCACTCGAACACCCGCCAGCTCATCTTCGACTGCTTCGCGCAGGTGGAGCACCTCTCGACGGCGTTCACGCTCGAGCCGGGCGACATCGTCACCACCGGCACCCCGAGTGGCGTCGGCGGCGCGATGAAGCCGCCGCGCTTCCTCGCCGCGGGCGACGTCGTCCGCATCGAGATCGAACGTGTCGGCCACATCGAGAACCGCGTGATTCCCGAGCCGGACGACACGGCGCGCTGAGCTCGGGGCGCCGGTCCCGCGAGGTTGGGGGGAGAGGCTTCGGCTTCGGCTCCGCCGCGCGACAAATCACGCGCCTCGTCACGGCCCCGCATTTCGTCGCGCCGCTTCGCAGGCGCCTCCGCCTCTCCCCCCAACCTCGCGGACGCTGCACCGCGACGATCAGAGCGACGCGTAGACGGCGTCGAGGAGCGCGGTCGCGCGTGGGTCCAGGATGATGTTGGGGCCCATGCGGTTCATCACGTAGCCGAAGCCGAGCTTGGCATCGGGATCCGCGAAGCCGAGCGAGCCGCCGGCGCCGGGGTGGCCGAACGAGCGCGTGCCGGGGCCGAAGCTCGCGTCCTTGCGGTCCTGCGAGAGCATGTAGCCGTGGCCGAAGCGCGTGTTCACCATGAGGACGAGGTCGGGTCCGTGGGACAGCTCCGCGTGACAGCGCGCGACGCCCTCGGTTGAGAGGACCGTGACGCCGTCGACGCTCCCGCCGCGCGCGAGGGCGCCGTACACGCGCGCGAGCGATCGCGCGTCGCCGTGTCCGTTCGCGCCGGGGATCTCGGCCCGCCGCCATTCGGGATAGTTCACGCCGAGCCCGATCGACGGCGGGTTCATGAAGGCCTGGGCCGACAGGCCCCCGGGATTCGACAGGATCACCATCCCGAGCTGCAGCGTCTCGGCCCCCGGCTCGGGAAGCGGGATCGGGCTCATCTCGGCGACGCGACCGTGCTCCTCGTCGTGAAGACCGATGTGGAAGTCCATGCCGAGGGGGCGCGCGATCGCATCGCGGAAGTAGGTGCCGAGGCTCTTGCCCGTCACGCGCCGGACGACCTCACCCACGAGCCAGCCGAAGGTGACCGCGTGATAGCCGTGCGCCGTCCCGGGCTCCCACCACGGCTCTTGCGCGGCGAGCGCCGTCACCATCGCATCCCAGTCGTAGAGCGCCGGGCTGGGAAGCAGTGGCCTCGCGGCCGCGAGCCCCGAGCGGTGGCCCAGGAAGAAGCGGACCGGGATCGATCCTTTCCCCGCCTGCTCGAACTCCGGCCAGTAGCGCGCGACGGGCGCGTCGAGGTCGACGCGGCCCTCGTCGACGAGCTGGTGCAGGCACAGCGCCGCCATGCCCTTCGTCGTCGAGTAGACGTTGACGATGGTGTCGCGCTCCCAGGGGCGCGTCTTCGCGAGGTCGGCGTGACCGGCCCAGAGGTCGACGACGGGCTTGCCGTCGATCGTGAGCGCGACCGCGGCGCCGATCTCGTCGCGGGTCCGGAACCCCTCCGCGAAGGCGTCCTTCACACGCGCGAAGCGGGGATCACATGTGCCGTGGATCGTGGTGTCGCTCATCGGCCCCCCTCTACACCGGGATGCGCTCACTCCGCATCCTCGTCACCGCCGCCGAACAGGAGGTCCAGGAACGGGCGGTCCTCGTGCGTCACGAACACGCACACGTGATCGCCGGGCAGCACCTTGGTGTCGCCGCGCGGCGCGAGCACGGCCGCGTCGCGCAGGAACAGCGTCAGCACGCAGCCGTCGGGTAGTGGCAGCTCGTGCACCGAGGCCCCGGCGACGGCCGAGGCGCGATCGATCGTGTACCACACGAACTCGCCGGGATAGTCGCGCAAGGACACCAGCTCGACGCTCGCCGGTGCGCTCGTCGGCGCGCGCGTCGTCAGCTGCCAGCGTCGGGCGAGCCGCGCGACCGTTGCGCCGGGCACGATGCTGTTCACCAGCACGACGAAGAACACGAGGTGGAAGATGGCGTCGCCCTCGGCCACGCCGCGCAGCACGGGATATGCCGCGAGCACGATGGGGACGGCGCCGCGTAGGCCCACCCACGCGACGAACATGCGCTCGCGCCACGGCGCGCGGAACGGCATCATCGTCGCGAGGACGGCGACGGGACGTGCCACGAGCGCGAGCGCACCCCCGAGCAGGATCCCGACCGGCGCCACCGCAAGCATCCGTGACGGGAAGACCAGCAGCCCCAGCATGAGGAACATGGAGAGCTGCGCCAGCCAGGCGAGCGCGTCGTGGACGCGTCGGATACCGGCGCGGTACGGCATGGGGCCACCGGCGAGCACGAGCCCCGCGACGTACACGGCCAGGAACCCGCTGCCGTCGAGGAGCGTCGGCACGCCGAAAGCGACGAAGGCGAGGGCGACGGTCACGGCCGCGTAGAGGCCCGCGGCCGGCAGGACCATGACGCGCAGGAGGAAGCGCCCGGCGAGCCCGACGGCGACGCCGCCCGCGGCCCCCAGCACGAGCTGCCGCACGGCCAGGAGGGCGAGATCGAGCCCCAGGGCCTGCTTGCCGAGCATCACCTCGGTCGCACCGACCGTGAGGAGGATGGCCATCGGGTCGTTCAACCCGGACTCGACCTCGAGCGTCGCGCCCGTGCGTTCCTTGAGGCGCATGCCGCTGCCCCGCAGCACCGAGAACACCGCCGCGGCATCGGTCGACGACACGACGGCGCCGACCAGCACCGCGAGCGCCGGCGACAGGCCGAGCGCGATGCCGATGCCGGCGGTGATCGCCGCCGTGAGCAACACGCCGACGCTCGCGAGCGCGCCGGCGCGGACCGCGACGCTACGGAAGGCCGCGTACGGCGTGCCGAGACCGCCGTCGAACAGGATCAAGACGAGCGCGATCGTGCCGAGCCGGAAGGCGAGGGCGTAGTCGCTGAAGGGGATCCCGCCGATTCCTTCCGACCCGGCGAGCATGCCGACCGCCAGGACCACCAGCAGCGCGGGAACGCCGAGGCGCTGCGAGAGCGTGCTCGTCGCGGCGGCGGCGATGAGGAGCGCCCCCGCGGCGGCGAGCAACGCGGCGGTCGCGATCGGCTCCACGGCGTCCTCCTTCCAGTCTCGCCGCTGCCGAGCAACCGGGCGCGCGCGGTCCTTGACACTCAAACGTACGTTTGGGTACGCCTGACGAACCATGCACATTGCGCTCACCAAGGAGCAGGAGAAGCTGCGCCTCCAGCTCCGGGAGTATTTCGCCGGCCTGGTCACGCCCGGCTACCAGGCCGAGCTCGCCACCAGCGAGGGCGGCGGCCCCCTGTACCACGAGGTCCTGCGAAAGATGGGCAAGGACGGCTGGCTCGGGATCGGTTGGCCGAAGGAGTACGGCGGCCAGGGCCGCACGCCGATCGAGCAGTTCCTGTTCTTCGACGAGGCGATGTACGCCGGCGTCATGGTGCCGACGCTGACGCTCAACGCCGTCGCGCCCACGCTCATGCAGCACGGCAACGAGGAGCAGAAGAAGACGATCCTGCCGAAGATCCTGCGTGGCGAGTGCCACTTCGCGATCGGCTACACGGAGCCGTCGGCCGGCACGGATCTCGCCTCGCTGCGCACCAAGGCCGTCCGCGACGGCGACACGTGGGTCATCAACGGCAACAAGATCTACACGAGCCAGGCCGAGTACGCCGACTACATCTGGCTCGCCGCGCGCACGAACCCCGACGCGCCGAAGAAGCACGACGGTCTCTCGATCTTCATGGTACCGACCAAGGCGGCCGGGTACCGTTGCACGCCGATCACGACCATGGGCGGCTTCCGCACGAACTCGACGTACTACGAGGACGTGCGCGTGCCGGCCGACCACTTGATCGGCCCGCAAGACGGCGGCTGGTGGCTCATCGTGACGCAGCTGAACCACGAGCGCGTCTCCCTCATGACCGTCGGCATGGTGCTGAAGCTCTGGGAGGACGTCGTCGCGTGGGCAAAGGCGACGAAGCTCGCCTCGGGCGAGCGCGTGATCGACCAGGGCTGGGTGCAATTGAACCTCGCGCGCGTGAAGGCGGGGCTCGAGGTGCTGCGGCTCGTCAACTGGAAGCAGGCATGGGCGCTCACGCAGGGCTCGCTCAACTACGCCGACGCGTCGGTCGTGAAGGTGTTCGGCAGCGAGTTCTACGTGACGGGCTACAAGCTGCTGCTCGAAGTGCTGGGCGCCGCCGGCGCGATCCGCGACGGCAGCCCCGACGCCGTGCTGCGCGGGCGCTGCGAGCGCCTGTATCGAGGGCACGCGCCGATCCTCACCTTCGGCGGCGGCACGAACGAAGTGCAACGCGAGATCATCGCCATGGCCGGCCTCGGCATGCCGAGGGCCCGATGAAGGAAGGCGCCGAAGGCGCCGCACAGATCAAATGGATTTCCACTATTCCCAGGACCAGGACGCGCTGCGCGAGCTGGCGCGGAAGATTCTCACCGATCACTCGACCGACGATCGCTTGAAGGCCCTCCGCGCCGCGGGCGAGTGGCTCGACAAACCCGCGTGGGACGCGCTCGCGAAGGCGAGCCTCCTCGGCATCGCGGTCCCGGAGGACCTGGGCGGTTCGGGTCTGGGCTTCGTCGAGCTGTCCATCCTCTGCGAAGAGGTGGGACGCGCGGTCGCGCAGGTACCCGTGCTCGCGTCGTGCGTGCTGGGCGGCCTGCCGATCGCGGAGTTCGGCACCGCCGCGCAAAGGAAGGCGTGGCTTCCCGGCGTCGTGCAGGGGACGATGGTGCTGACGGCCGCGCTCACCGAGGTCGGCAACGACGATCCCGTCCGGCCGACGACGACCGCGACGAAGGACGGGAGCGGGTGGAAGCTCGACGGCGCCAAGGTGTGCGTGCCGGCGGGCGACGTCGCCGCACGGATCCTCGTGCCGGCGACCACCGGGGGCGGCTGGGTCGGCGTCTTCCTGGTCGATCCCAAGGCGCCCGGCGTGACCATCGAGAAGCAGATCCTCACCAACTGGGAGCCGCACGCCAAGGTGACGCTGAAGGGTGTCCGCGTCGGCGCCGACGACGTCCTCGGCGACCCGGCGAAGGGGGACGCGATCGCGCGCTGGATCGCCGAGCGCGCCACGATCGCCTACTGCGCCACGCAGCTCGGCGTCTGCGACAAGGCGCTCCGCATGACGGCCCAGTACACGACGGAGCGGAAGCAGTTCGACCGTGCGATCGCCACCTTCCAGGCCGTGCAGCAGCGTGCGGCCGACGCTTTCATCGACCTCGACTGCATCCGCATGGCGACCTGGGAGTCGATCGATCGCCTCGCGAACGGCACGCCGGCGACGGAGATGGTCCGCATCGCGAAGTACTGGGCGTCCGACGGCGGCCAGCGAATTGCCGTCGCCGCGCAGCATCTGCACGGCGGCATCGGCGTCGACGTGGACTACCCGCTCCACCGCTACTTCTGCTGGGCGAAGCACATCGAGCTGACCCTCGGCGCCGCGCCGCTGCAGCTCGCCCGGATCGGCGCGGAGATCGCCGCCTAAACCGGCCGCCCATGGCCACGCGCGCCGCTCCCACCAGGTTCCAGGGGTTCGCGGACACGGACGGGCGTTTCTTTCGCGCGCTCGCGAAGCACCAGGACCGCAACTGGTTCGCGGCGCACAAGCACGAGTACGAGCAGGGTTGGGTCGAGCCGATGCGCCTCCTGCTCGCCGAGGTTCGCGAGCAGATCGATCCGCTCTTTGCGCACCATCCGCTGGGCGATCCCAAGGTGTTTCGGATCTATCGCGACGTGCGCTTCTCGAAGGACAAGTCGCCCTTCAAGACGACCATCGGGGCGTATGTGCCGCTCTCGGGCGTGGGGCACGGGCCAGGCGCGCCCGTGCCGGTCTACGTGCAGCTCGGCACCGAGACGTTCGTCGGTGCCGGCCACTACATGATGGACCCAGGACAGCTCACGCGCTTTCGCGCCGCCGTGCTCGACGACGCGCAGGGCAAGGCGCTCGTCCGCATCGTGGCTGCGCTTGAGAAGGCGGGCTTTTCGCTCGAGTCGTTCGCGACGCTGAAGAAGGTGCCGCGCGGGTTCGACCCCGAGCATCCGCGCGCCGACCTGCTACGTCGAAAGAGCCTCGCCGTGGGATTCCCGACGCTGCCGAAGCGCCTGCTCGTGTCGCGCGCGCTGATCGGCTGGCTGGTGAAGCAGACCGAGAAGGCGCGTCCGCTCGTCGAATGGCTGGCGGACGTGACCGCCTGAAGGGGCGGGTCAGCCAGCGGTCGCCGCCGAGGCGGCCTGCACGACGTCCGTCCGCGCGCCCGTGGCGGCCTCCGCCACGACCGGCGCGAGCCCGCTGACGAAGTCCTTCTGGTGCTTCTCGAGCCCGGGAATGAGGACGATGAGGGGCGCGTTCTCGCGCGCGGCGAGATCGACGATGAACTTCCCGGCCGCGGCCGACTCGGACGCCAGGTCGAGGATCACCACGTTGGCGCCGGCGGCGAGATCGGAAGCCTGCTTCAGGTTCCACGCCGTGCGAACCAGCATGCCGCCTTGGAGGAGCCCCTCGCGGAGCGGAATCAGCGCGGCGCCGTCGGAGCCCACCATGATGACCTTTGCGCCCTGCGGCGCGAGCGGCGCGAGCTGGGCGTGGACGCTCTGCGGATCGATCGGCCGCGCGATGACCTCGAAGCGGCCGAGCGACAGCGCGCGATCGCCGTCCGCCACGCAGCACCAGAGCGGCGTCGCGATCTTCGCGGCGCGCAGCGCGACCGCGGCCTCGACTGCTCCGGGCGCCGCGATGTTCACGACACAGCAGTCGGGTGTGAGCTCGTTGACGCGATCGCACACCTCGGGCCGGGCGGGCAGCGCGTGTGCTTCGACGCCGACCGGAGCCTCCCAGCCCTCGGTCGCGTCGATGATGCCGACCTTGGGGCCACCGGCGACCTGCGGGGCGACGGGCTCGGGCTCGTACGATGGCTCCGCCGGCTCGGCGTCGGGAACGACGGCAGGCTCCGGCTCCACGTCGTCCGCCACGGGAGCCAGGACTTCCTCCTCGACGGGATCGCTCGAAGCGAACTTCGGCGAGAACGTCGAGATCGGCTCTTCGGCGGGATCGCTCGCAACGATCGGGGAGACGGTCGGGGGCTCCTCGTCCCCGATCGGCTCGGGGGCGTCGGGCTCGACCACCGGCGTCGGCACGAAGGTCACGAGCGGTTTCACTTCCAGCAGCATCGTCGGCGCAGGCGCTTCCTGCACGGGCGTCGCTTCGTGTGCCGCGGCCTCCTCGTGCGCACGCACCTGCTCCTCGAGGCTCGCGATCTGCAAGCGAAGGCGCGCCTCGCGCTCGGTGGCCTCGGTCAGCCGGGCGACGGCCTGGGCGTGCTTCATGACGACTTCGTTGTGGTCCGACGACAGCTTGTCGATCTGCTTCCGCGCCTGCTCGTGTGCGCCCTTCGCTGCGAGTAGCTCGCGCTCGGTCTCGACCATGATCGCGCGCATGCGCTCGATCTCGACCGGGACGGGGCCGTTCTCGCCCGCCTCGCGCTGCTGGCGCATGCGCAAGAGCTCGGCCTCCGACTCGGTCGCGCGCTCGACGGCGCGCGCCAGCTCCTGGCTCATCGAGGACACGCGCCGCTGCTCGGTCGCGAGCGCTTCACGCACCGACTCGAGCTCGCCGACGGCGCCGCAGCGCGCGTCCTCCTCGGCCTGGAGGATCTCGCGCGTGAGGCGCATCGTCTCCTCGCGGTCGGCCTGGGCGCGGATCGTTGCGGCGTCCACCTCGACGCGCAGCCGCTGCTCCTGGATCTTCACTTGCGTGAGCTCGTCCTTGCAGCGGTCCAGCTCCTGCGCGTGCAATTCGGCCTTCTGGCGCTCGGTCGCCACGCGCGACTCGAACATCACGCGCTCGGCGGCGTGCGCCGCCGCACGCGCCTCGAGATCCGCGATGCGGTCGCGGAGCGCATGGAGCTCGCGACCCATCACGTCGCGCTGCTCGTAGACCTGCGCGAGCTCGGGTACGAGCGAGCGCGCGATCGACGCGAACGATACGGCGTCGACTGCCTGCGCGGCCGTCATCTGCACGACCCGAACGATCTCCCTCGTCGCTTCGCGCACCGCGGCAAGACCCGCAGCGCTCACGGTATCGCGCGACGCCGCGCCGTTCGTCCCGTGCTCTACGATATCGCGCATGTCGGGGGAGTCGTTCACGCCTCCAAGGTAGAAGGTAGATCGGTGAGTGAGAAGGCCGGTCGAAAACGGGTCGTGTCAGCGATTTGACCCCGGGTCGCCGACGGCGTCGCCCACTCGACAATCCCCCGGGGCCGATGCTAGGACCTCGCCCCCGTAGAGTGTGATGAAGCGTCCGCGGTGGGTCGCGGGCGGCCAACCACTCGAAACCCGCGGGGATTCAGTCAGATCGCACCGACTGGACCTCGTTTGTTTGGAGAAGGTGCCCGTATGCGATTCCCACGTGTGACCACCGTTGTGCTCGCGGCCGTCACGGCCGCCCTGCTGCCCGCCGTGGCTCTCGCGAGCGAGGCCAGCCTCGTCCTGCCGCCCCTCGGCGACGGCCGCAGCCTGCTCCTGTGGCTCGGCATCGTCGTGTGCGGTCTCGGCCTTGCGTTCGGCATCGCCCAGTTCATGGCGCTCTCGAGGTTGCCCGTGCATCGCGCGATGAAGGAGATCTCGGAGCTGATCTACGAGACCTGCAAGACGTACCTGCTGACGCAGATCCGCTTCATCGGAATTCTCTGGGTCTTCATCTCGGCGATCATGGTCGTCTACTTCAAGTTCCTCGCCGTCGACCACGAGGGCGCGCACCTGCCGTGGGTGAAGGTCATCACCATCCTCGTCTTCAGCCTCGTCGGCATCGCCGGGAGCTGCGGCGTCGCGTGGTTCGGCATCCGCGTGAACACGTTCGCGAACTCGCGGACGGCGTTCGCGGCGCTCAAGGGCAAGCCCTACCCGACCTACGCGATCCCGCTCCAGGCCGGCATGTCGATCGGCATGCTGCTCATCGTGACCGAGCTCGCGATCATGCTCTTCATCCTGCTCGGCGTGCCGTCGGACTACGCCGGGCCGTGCTTCATCGGCTTCGCCATCGGGGAGTCGCTGGGCGCTGCCGCGCTGCGCATCGCCGGCGGCATCTTCACGAAGATCGCCGATATCGGGTCGGACCTCATGAAGATCGTCTTCAACATCAAGGAGGACGACGCGCGGAACCCGGGCGTCATCGCCGACTGCACGGGCGACAACGCGGGCGACTCCGTCGGCCCCTCGGCCGACGGTTTCGAGACCTACGGCGTCACGGGCGTCGCCCTCATCACGTTCATCCTGCTCGCTACGCCCGAAGCCGCGGTGCAGGCGCACCTGCTCGTGTGGATCTTCGTGATGCGCCTCGTGATGGTGCTCTCGAGCGGCGGCTCGTACTGGCTCAACGGCGTCATCCAGCGCGGCCGCTACGCCGACGCGAACGACATGAACTTCGAGCACCCCCTCACGTTCCTCGTGTGGCTCACGTCGGTCGTCTCGATCGCCGCGACATTCATCGTCTCGAAGCTGCTGATCGGCGGCCTCGGCGACGGGACGCTGTGGTGGAAGCTGTCGGTCATCATCTCGTGTGGCACGCTCGCGGGCGCGGTCATCCCCGAGGTGGTGAAGATCTTCACGTCCACCGAGTCGGGCCACGTGCGCGAGGTCGTGACCGCGTCGCGCGAGGGCGGGGCGTCGCTCAACATCCTGTCGGGGCTCATCGCCGGCAACTTCTCGGCCTACTGGCTCGGCATGGTGATCCTCGGCCTCATGGGCCTCGGCTTCATCATGAGCACGCAGGGCGTGGAGGCGCTCTTCATCACGGGACCGGGCGGCGTCACGCCGGCTCCGGTGTTCGCGTTCGGGCTCGTCGCGTTCGGGTTCCTCGGCATGGGCCCGGTGACGATCGCGGTCGACTCGTACGGGCCGGTCACGGACAACGCCCAGTCGGTCTACGAGCTGTCGCTGATCGAGACCATCCCGAACGTCGGCCAGGAGATCCAGCGCGACTTCGGCTTCACGCCGAACTTCGATCGGGCCAAGCACTACCTCGAATCGAACGACGGGGCGGGCAACACGTTCAAAGCGACGGCGAAGCCGGTGCTGATCGGAACCGCGGTCGTCGGGGCGACGACGATGATCTTCTCGATCATCATGACGCTCACGGACGGCCTCAAGACCGGCATGGACAAGCTTTCGCTCATGCACGCGCCCTTCCTGCTGGGCCTCGTGGCCGGCGGCGCGGTCGTGTTCTGGTTCACCGGCGGTGCCATCCAGGCCGTCGCAACGGGGGCCTACCGCGCCGTCGAGTTCATCAAGCGCAACATCAAGCTCGAAGGCGTGGAGAAGGCGTCGGTCGAGGACTCGAAGAAGGTCGTCGCCATCTGCACGCAGTACGCCCAGAAGGGCATGTTCAACCTCTTCCTCGCGGTCTTCTTCTCGACCCTGGCCTTCGCCTGCGTCGAGCCGTTTTTCTTCGTCGGCTACCTGATCTCGATCGCGCTCTTCGGCCTCTACCAGGCGCTGTTCATGGCGAACGCCGGCGGCGCGTGGGACAACGCCAAGAAAGTCGTCGAGGTCGACCTCAAGCAGAAGGGGACCGACCTCCACGCCGCGTGCGTGGTCGGCGACACGGTGGGCGACCCGTTCAAGGACACGTCGTCGGTCGCGCTGAACCCCGTCATCAAGTTCACGACGCTCTTCGGCCTCCTCGCCGTCGAGCTCGCGATCTCGATGAATGCAGGCACGAGCCGCCTGCTCGCGGTCGTCTTCTTCCTGTGCTCGACCGTGTTCGTGTACCGGTCGTTCTACGGAATGCGGATCGGCGCGGCGGAGTAGCGCTCGCGTCGGCGCCGGGCGGCGAGCCCGGCGTGCGGCGTCACTGCTTCAGCCAGGCCTGGAAGAGCGCCTCTTTGCAGGGCTCCGACAGCTCCGGCAGGTGCGCCTTCATGCACTCCTTGATCCGACCCTGGCCGGGCGGAACGTTGCTGCAGAAGTGCGCAATGTCGGGTTTGCACGCCGTCAGCACGGGATGCTCGGCGGCTCGCGCGATCGCAGCCGACGCCCCGAGCGCCAGCAGACCCGCCAGGAGCAGAATTCTCGTCGCCATCGTCAGTCCTCCAGTTCGGTTCGAGCCGGCCGTCGTGGATGCACACGGCCGAGCACGCCGATGGCGTAGCAGATGTTGCGGGCGTCAGCTTGCCATTTGGTGCCAAGTCGACGAGGTGGAGGCGTGCTGCGGCGCGCGAGGAAAAGGACGGGTGCGTCGAGCGCTCGGGGTCTCCTGGCGCCGATCTACGTCGGTCCCGCGAGGGTACCCCGCACGAACGCGATGATCGCTCCTGCGGCGACGTCGGGAGCGCGCGCGGTTGTGTCGACCTCGAAGTCGTGGTGCTGGTCCCATTCCTGCGTGCCATGCTATCCCCCCTTTCATGTCCACTCGGCCGACGCCGATCCGCCCGACCCCGACGGAAAAGACCATCGAGCCCGACCTCGGCACCGAGCTGATCCCCAAGGAGCGCTACACCTCGCCCGACTTCGCCCGGCTCGAGTGGGATCGCATGTGGACGCGAGTATGGCTCTTCGCCGGCCCCGAGGCCGACGTGGCCAATCCGGGCGACTGGTTCACGTTCGAGATCGGGCCGGAGTCGATCATCGTCGCGCGTGACCGCGCCGGCGCGCTCCACGCGCACTACAACGTCTGCTTGCACCGCGGGAACCGGCTGTGCGAGCCGGGGCGGGGCAGCTCACCGACGTTCAGCTGCCGCTATCACGCCTGGGAGTGGAACCTGGACGGCACGCTGCGGCACGCGACCGACGCGGAGGACTTCACGCAGGGCCTGCCGCCGGGGCTCCGGCTGGGACCCGTGCGCTGCGAGACGTGGGGCGGCTTCGTGTGGGTCACGCTCGATCCCGCCGCGGAGCCGCTCGCCGAGTATCTCGGCGTCATCCCCGAGCACCTGGCGCCGTACAACTTCGAGGAGCACGTCCTGGTCGACGACGTGACGCTCGAGCTCGACTGCAACTGGAAGACGTGCGTCGACGCGTTCAACGAAGCGTACCACGTCCAGGGAACGCACCCCGAGCTGCTCGAGTACTCCGACGACGTGAACGTGCAGATCGACCTCTACGGCAAGCACAGCCGCTTCATCTATCCCGTCGGCACGCCGAGCCCGCGCCTGGGCAAATCGAATCGCGTCCCGCGCTGGCTCGGCGACATCATCCTGCGGGGATCCGGCATCGACCCCGAGACGTTCGAAGGCACGGCCGCCGACGTGAAGCCCGCGGCGATCGCGGCCACCCGCAAGGTCGCCGCCGATCTCGGCATGGACCTCTCGGCGCTGCGCGACGAGCAGATGCTCGACGACTACCACTACACGATCTTTCCGAACGTGACGCTCAACATCCACGGCCGCGGCTTCTGGCTTTTCCGCCACCGGCCGCATCCGACCGATCCGCAGAAGATGCTCTTCGACTTCCAGGACTACATGCGCTGGCCCGAGAGCCTCGGGCCGCGCGAGCGGCCGGCGCACCGCCGCGACGTGCAGGGCGGCACCTCGCTCGGCATCGTCCTCGACCAGGACCTCCACAACCTGCCGCGCGTCCAGGCCGGCATGCGCTCGCGCGCGTTCGAGGGCCTGCTGCTCGGGCGGCAGGAGCGCCGCATCCGGCACTTCCACCGTACGCTCGAGAGCTACCTCGACGCGCCCTAGGCGACCGACCCAAGACTCCGTCTTGGGTCGGCCTTTCTAGCCCTGGGCCGTGAGCTGCTCGCGCACCGCGACCGCCGGCGTGCCCACGCTCGTCAGCCAGAGCTGGTGCACCGCGCGCGTCGCCGCCACGTGCAGCCGCCGGCGCGACGTCGCCGTGTCGGGGTAGCTCGTCGAGCTCGCCTCGACCACCACGACGTAGTCGAACTCGAGGCCCTTCACCTGCTCGACCTCGGTCACCTCGATGCCGGGAGCAAAGGTGAAGTTCTGGTGCTCGACCAGGCGCAGGCGCGGCGTCTCGCTCGTCTGCAGGCCGCTGAAATAGAGCTTCGACAGCTCCGCCGACGGCGTGAGGATCGCGACCGACGCCAGCGGCTCGGCGGCGACCAGCTCCTTCAACGCATCGGACAGCCATCCAACGCACGCGCCGTGGTCCGTGAAGCGGAAGAGCTCGATGACCGGGCCGGAGCGCACCGTCTTGGGCGGCGTCGCGTCCTCGCGCAGGTCACCCAGGAGGGCAACCGCGAAGCTCGCGATCTCGTGCGTGCAGCGGTAGCTCACCTCGAGCGTGCTGACCTCGGTGCCGTCGAGCCCGAGCCGGCCCAGGAACTCCGACCACGACCGGAAGCCGCCGTGCTCTACGATGGCCTGCTGGGTGTCGCCCGCGAGCGTGATGCTCTTGCGCTCGTCGAGGCACCCGAGCAGCACGCGGACCTCGATCGGCGCGAAGTCCTGCACCTCGTCGACGGCGATGTGCCGGTAGCGGAGCGGCCGCTCGCCGCGTCCGGGCAGCGCGCCCACGCGCAGCTCCCACGCATAGAGCAGGAGGGCCTCGTCGGCCTCGTCGATCTCGGCCTGCACCGCGTCGTCGCCGGCAAGGAACGCCGTCAGCTCCTCGTGGCGCACTCGGCACCAGTCGGTCGCGCGCCGGAGCTCCTCGCTGCTGAAGGTGCCCGGCGCTTCGGCGGCGACGACCTCCTCGAGGAGCGTCAGGTTCATGAGCGTGCTGCCCCAGTCGTCGACCACCTGGCGCGCCGACGCCTTCCCCGGCGTGGCGTGGACGTGGCGCTCGAGCGCCACCATCAGCACGGGATGGAGCTTCAGGCGATGCACGACGGCGGGCGTGGTGTCCCGTATCGTGTGGGGCAGGCGCGGGAAGAGGCGCCGCACGACGTCGGACGCCCACTCGTGGAACGCCCGCACCTGCACGCGGTTCACCTGCAGGGCCGGGAGCACGTGGCTCACGTAGTCGCGCAGCGCCTGCGAGAACACGACGAAGAGCGTGTCGGGCGAATCGATGCGCGGATCGTCGTAGGCGAGGTATGCGATGCGGTGGAGCGCGACCGTGGTCTTGCCGGAGCCGGCCGTGCCGCGGATCACCACGAAGCCCGACGATGGTTTGGTGATGAGGTCGAACTGCGTGGAATCGATCAGCCCTGCGATGTCCGGCAGGTGCTTGTCGGCGCGCCGGCGCAGGCCGCGCCCGCCCGTACCCAGCGAGCGCGCCGCGATCTCGTCGGCGCCGTGCGCGCGGAGCGCCGACCCCTGTCCGCCCGCGAGGCGTGCCGGCTCGCGCTCGAGCCGCTGCCAGCCGCCCTCCGTGCCGTCGTCCGTCTGGAAGATCCCCTCGGGCGCGTCGACGCGGCGGAGCTGCCGATCGCGGATCGACACCGTGCGGCGCGCGAGCACGACGCCTTCCTTCACGCGGCCCGCGATCTCCTCCTCGTATTCCTCGCCCTGGCGGTAGCGATAGAAGACGCGCGAGATGGGCGCGTTCCGCCAGTCGACGATCGGATAGCCGGGCAGCAGGCGCGTCGTCTTCCCGATGAGGATCTCCTGCACGGCGCGGTTCTCGCGGAGGCGCAGGTGCGCGAAGTAGGGCGACGCGGTGTCGACGGCCGCTGCGCGCTCGGCGGTGCGGAGCTGCTTGAGCAGCGCCGAATGCCGATCGAACTGGTGCACGAGCGCCCCACGATCCTCCTCCTTCGTGCCGCCGTCGCGGATCGAGTCGCGCAGGTGCTCCAGCTCCTTCACGAGCGACGTCTCGGATGGCGCGTGCTCCGGCGCGGTCGCGTCGAGACGCGCGCTCACCTCCGCGAGCAGCCTCAGCTCTTCTTCGACGATTGGGTCTGGCACGATTCGGGGAAAGGTTGGTAGTCTCCACGTCGCGATGGGGAAGCGCAAGCCGTCCGCGCGTACCGAGCGGCGCGCCCGCGCCCACGTCCACGAGGAGCTGGTGCGCGACCTGGAGGCGCTGGCGCGCGTGACGCCGGGCGGGACGCCCGCGCGACCGATCGACGTCGAATCACCGGCGCAGGTCGAGCCGATCGTGCAGGCGACGCCGTGCCCGCTGTGCGACGGGACCGTCCAGCTCGACGAGCACGCCGTCCGCACGCAGGACGGCGAGCGCTTGCGGGTTGCGAGGGTGCGGTGCACCCAGTGCGGCATCGATCGCGAGCTCTACTTCCGACTCGCGTCGCCCCTGCTCAATTGATCGGCCGGTCGAGCCGCTGGGTCAGCCACGCGCCGATCGTGCGGATCTCGTCGGCGCTGATCGCGTGCGGGATGGGGTACTCGTGGTAAGTGAAGTCGCGCGTCATCGGCTGGAAGGCGTCGCGAATCGCGCGTCCGCTCGCGACTGGAATGACGTCGTCACGGGCGCCGTGCGCGACGAAGAGCGGCACGCGTGCGACGGCGTCCGGCTGCGCCGTGGCAGGGAAGACCTCGTCGCTGAATCGACCCGAGAGCACGACGACGCCGGCGAGGCGCTCGGGGATGGTCCGCAGCAGCCCGAGGGCCATCATCGCACCCTGGCTGAAGCCGAGCACGTAGAGGCGCGCGGGATCGGTCCCGAGCCGCGCCGGCGCCGCCTCGATCCAGCGCACCAACTCGGCCAGCGTCTCGCGGGCCTGCGCGACGTTCGGGACGATCGTCCCGTCCGCTCGCCACTGGATATCGAACCACGCGAAGCCGGTGTGGTACGGGCGCGGCGCGCGCAGGCTCACGACCATGAAGCGCGGATCCAGCTCCGGGGCGATCGAGGCCAGGTCGTCCTCGTCGGCGCCGATCCCGTGAAGCAGGACGAGGAGCGGTGGCTTGCCCGGTGTGCGCTCCCGAGGTGACGCGGTGCGCTCGACGAAGGTCGGCCGGGAAGTCGGTTCGCGCATGGCTGGTCCGCCGTCGTTGCACGCGGCGACCGCCGCCGCCAGCAACGCCGCTGCGAGGCGCACGCGATCCCGGCCTAGAGCAGAGCCTTCAGGAGCAGGCCCGGGAGCTTCAGCCAGCTCGGTACGGCCTCCATGTCCGCCGCCGCCGGCGCCACCTTGCCCGTCTTCGGATTGTCGAAGAACCAGAGCGGGTACGGCGAGACGGTGAGCGGTCCGCGCACCACGGACTTGTCGACGCCGCCCAGCATGTACGTGTTGTGGACCCAGCCGAGGCCGCTCTGGATGTTCTTCAGGGTGGAGCTCTGGTGTCCGCCCCATGGCAGCGTGCCGAACGCGTAGCAGAGCGCCGCCCAGTGGTTGATCGACACCGTGCCGTAGCGCAGGTCGACGGTCGCCTTGTCGAGGGCCGCCGCCGTCGCCGGATCCTTCTCGTGCTTCGGGTGGACGACGATCATCGCGCTGAGCGTGCCCCACAGCCGGTCGTTCATGAACGACGTCACCGTGCCGAGGAACTCGACCGGATCGGGCGTGCCGACGCTCGTCTCGGAGAGGATTCCGCAGAACGGCTCGGTGCGGAAGAGCGGGTCGTCCGAGCTGGAATCCAGGCCGCGCACGAGCGCCCACTGCAGGCGCTCTGCCGAACCCTGTCCGAAGCGCTCGACGTTGCCGTGACCGGCCAGCAGCCTCTCGTAGCGCTCGAAGGCGCCCGGGTAGTAGGCCTTGCGCGTCGGCGCCTGGGCGAGGCCCTGCGCCACCAGGTCGAGGAACTTGTCGCGTTGCGGCCATCCCTTGGCCGTGATCAGCATCTTCGCCGCGTTGCAGTTGAACGAGGCGTTGTTGAAGACCATCGACACCACGTTGCGCGACTGGAACCACAGCTCGGCGTCGCTGTAGGCGTAGGGCACGATCGCGACCGGGCTCACGTTGCCGAGCTCCGACGAGATCGGCACTTTCAGCAGCGGATCGTTCGCCGCCATCCGGCGATCGCGTTCGGGGCCCGGCGCACCCCACACGATCGTGTCATGCGTGCGGTCGGAGCCGGTGATGTGCACGTCGTCGACCATCGGATGGTACGTGATGTATTGCCCGACGTCGGCGCCGCCGTAGACGATGCGCAGGTAGCCGCGGTCGATGAGCGGCGCGAGCGCGCGCTCGAGGTACGGCCCGACCCACTCGTTCACCGGGTTCATCTTGAGGATGCAGACGAAGCCCTCGATGAACATCTTGGTCGCGACGTCCATCGGCGGGATGCTGGACACGTTGCCCGCGCCGAGGATGAGCGACACGCCGCCCTCGGGATCCTTGCGGCCATAGAACTCGGCCTGCGACTCGCGAGCAACGCGCTCGTCCACGCCGGCGGTCATGAGGACATGGCCGGCGAAGCCGCCGTACATGACCGAGTCGAGCGTGCTCGACGGGAAGAGCGCGATCTCGATGCGGCCGTCGGGGCGTCGCCGCACGCCGCGCCCCAGCGCGGGCTTCCCGGCCGCTGCGATCTGATCGAGGCTGTCGGCCAGCAGGCGGAACATCCGGATCGTGGCCGTGGGTCCGGCGAGCCACTCCTCGGACGGATCGGCGCCGCGGGCGCGCGAGCCCTCCGCGACCCAGGCCGGCGCCTCGGCGAGCAGTCGCGGGATGCACTCGCGCAGGAGCTGCGACTTGGCGGTCGGAGCCAACTGCGCGAATTCACGAGCACGTTCCTTGAGGGCCGCGACCGCCGCGTCGATCTCGTTCTGCCGGGTGGGGACTGCGCTCGACGCACTGGCGCTCATCTGCAAGGACGTGCTCGGAGCCTTCATCGTGCGGCGTTCATACACCAGCCCCGGGACGCCAGCCTAGGCCCGTCGCTGGGATCGCACTTGCGCTAGTCGCGGGCGCAGGCGCGCGGGTTCAGGGGACTTTTGCGTCGCCTCGCACGTAGACGGGGATGCGATCGAGGGGAGCGTCGACCATCATCGTCCTCGGTCCGCGGACCTTCTCGGTCGGCGTCCAGAAGCTCCGCCAGGTACCACGCGGGAAGTAGACCTTGCGCTGGCGCTCGCCGATCTTCCACACCGGCGCGACCAGCAGATCGGGTCCGAACATGTACTGGTCCCAGCGATCGCGCAGCTTCTTGTCCCGCCGATCGAGGAAGACCATCGGCCGCACGATGGGCATGCCCGTCGCAGCATCCTTGGCGGCGTCGACGATGTACGCATGCAGGGTCACGCGCAGCTCGGCGTAGGTGCGGTAGATGTCGATCATCTCCTGGTCGTACTGTGGGGTCGTCGGCATGTCCCAGGGCGCGTGCGTGCCCTTGCCGCCGATCTCCATGATGCCCGAGAACGCGCTGAACTCGATCCAGCGCGCGAACACCTCGCGGTCCTTGAACTCGTAGTAGCCGCCGGTGTCGGAGCCCCAGATGGGGAAGCCCATGAAGGCGGCGCGCTGCTGCGAGATGATGGCGCTGCGCAGGCCGAGGTCGGTGCCGGGCCCGCCGCCCAACCGCTCGCTGCCGGGAATGTCGCCACCCCAGAAGATCGACCAGCGCTGCGTCCCCGAGTAGCCCGGGCGCGAGAAGAGCACGAAGTCGCCGTCGGGATGCGCGGCGACGAGCGCGTCGTAGTGGATCTTCGCCTGGAGCGTCGGGTAGTCGTTGCGAACCTCGCGACCGGTGCGGCCGTCCGCCCAGACGTCGGTCGCCTGCGACGGGATGTGCTCCTCGCCGCGATCGAGCTTGATGCCGTCGATGCGGTTCGCGGCGATGAATGCGGCGAGCTTGTCGCGAAGCCACGCCTGCGCCGCGGGATTCGTCACGTCGAGGATGAAGCTCGAGCCGAAGACATCGTCGCACTTGGGCGTTCCCGTTGCCCCGGGCGGGGCGATGAAGCCGAGCAAGTTCGCTTCGAGGCCGTTGTCGCCGGGCATGGCGCCGCACGCCCACGCCGAGCTCCAGGTCATGATGCGGTAGCCGCGCGACCGCAGCGCGGCGAGCAGGTGGTCCTGGTTCGGGAGCCGCGCCGGATCCCACGCGAACTGCGCGAAGCCGTACTCGCCCTGCAGCACCGGGCGGTCGAAGAGGTAGACGCCCGGCGTGATGTCGAGGGCGTCGTACATCTGCACGTCCTCGGCGACCTTGGCGTTGACCGGCATGCCGTCGAGCACGGCGGTCTCGCCCGTGGGCAGCTCGTCACGCCACCGCCAGTGCAGGAACGCCCAGTCGGGCGGGACGAGGGGGCGGCCGGTGAGCGCCGTGTACTCGTCCAGGATCGTGCGATGATCGGGACCGACGAAGACGTGGAAGCCGAGACGCCGGTGCTCGGGCGTCGTGCCGGCCTCGAACCGGAAGCTCACGACCGACTCGTCGCTCTTGGCGACGTCGAACGCGCCGACGGTCGTGCCGTCGACCGAGAGGCCGTAGCCGCGCGAGCTCTGGTAGAAGGGCGCGTAGAGCGAGAAGGTCGGGCGGACGTACATCTCGACGGTTTCGCCGCGCCGATCGAGCGTGCCCACCTCGGGCGGCTCGATGTCGTCCTCGGTCTGGTCGACGACGCCGTCGACGATCGGCGGCGAATCGCGCAGTCGCTCGGTGAGGCCGTAGATCACCTCGCTCTTCGGCGATCGGAACCGGTCGCCGAGCGCCGCCAGCGTTTCGGGGGCCGGCGGCTCGATGGTCACGTCGAGCGCGCGCGGCGTGCGCCAGCGCAGCGTCACTTTGGTGGGCGCGGCCTCGCCCGTCTCGACCGTCAGGATCGCGCCGTCGCGCTGCTTCGAGAAGCCGCGCACCCGGCCGAGACGGACCGGATCGCCGCCACCGGCGCGCTCGAAGAAGACGCCGCCGCCCGAGGCTTCGCTCGTGAGCAGCCGGCCGTCGCGATCGCGCACGCGCAGGAGGTAGCGGGAGGTCCGGACCTCGGCCACGGCCTCCTTGCTGGCGATGCGGAGGTAGCTCCCCTGGCGCCCGCCGCGCACGGCGGCCATCGACAGGCCGGCGAGGCCGGCGAGGACCGCCACGGAAGTTGACGCGATTCGGACAAACGACGTAGTTCGACCCCACATGACCTTCGATCCTCGCGATCCGAGCTTCTACGACGAGGCCGCCGTGGACGCCGAGCTCGTCCGCGTCTTCGACATCTGTCACGGCTGCCGGATGTGCTTCAACTACTGCCCTTCGTTCCCGGCGCTCTTCGACGCGGTCGACGCGCACGAGGAGCGAGGCGAAGGCGAGGTGAAGGCCCTCTCGCCGGCCGAGAAGTGGAAGGTCGTGGACCTGTGCTACCAGTGCAAGCTCTGTTACGTTAAGTGCCCGTACATCCCACCGCACGAGCTGAACGTCGACTTCCCCCGGCTCATGCTCCGGGCCAAGGCGACGCGGGTGCGGCGCGAGGGCGTCACGCTGCAGGACAAGGCGCTCGGCGACCCGGACCGGATCGCGAAGGTGTCGACCGGGATCGCGGCTTCCATCGTCAACTGGGCCAACGGCAAGAAAGGGCTCCGCGTGCTCGTGGAGAAAGCCGTCGGGATCCACCGCGATCGCGTGCTGCCGCCGTTCGCCGGCCAGACGTTCGAGCGCTGGTTCGGGAAGACGCGCAACGGGGCGGCGGGCGAACGCCGGGTCGCGCTGTTCGAGACCTGCTCGATCAACTACAACTATCCCCACATCGGTGCCGCGACCGTGCAGGTGCTCGAGCACAACGGCTTCCGCGTCCTGCGCCCGCCCCAGCGCTGCTGCGGCATGCCGGCCCTCGACGGCGGCGACATCGAGCGGGCGGTCGCGATGGCACGCGCGAACGTCGCCTCGCTCCTGCCCCTGGTCGAGCAGGGTGTGTCCGTCGTCGTCCTCGGACCGACGTGCGGCTACACGGCGAAGCAGGAGTGGCCCGCGCTCGTCGGCACCGACGACGCCCGCCGCGTCGCCGCGCACGTGGTCGACGCCGGCGAGTTCCTCGCGCGCGAGCACGCCGCCGGCCGCTTGAACCGCACCTTCACCAAGCCGCAGGGCAAGCTCGGCTACCACGTGCCCTGCCACCTGCGCGCCCAGAACATCGGGGCGCCGTTCAGTGCGCTCCTGGAGCTGATTCCCGACACGACGGTCGAGGCCATCGAGCGCTGCTCGGCGTTCGACGGCACGTGGGGGATGAAGAGGGAGTACTACGAGCTGTCGCGGAAGTACGCGAAGAAGCTCTGCCGCGCGCTCGACGACAGCGAGGCCGTGCGTCTCGTCTCCGACTGTCCGCTCGCGGGACTCAACGTCACCGAGGAGCTCGGGGTCACGCCGGCGCACCCGATGGAGGTTCTGCGCGACGCCTACGGGCTCGCGCCCGCGCTCCCGGCCGTCGAGAACGTTTGGCCGGGTGGATCGGTCGCCGGCTGCGGGCGCGCGTCGTGCGCCGGCGGCTTTTGCCACGCGAAGCCGCCGGGGTGACTCGGGTCACCCGGCGGCCTCCGCAGCATCGTCAGGCCGACTTCGACGCGTCGGCGATCTGGACGTTGACCTTCTTGGTCACCGGCTTCGGGATCGGCACCGCGATCTCGAGCACGCCGTGCGTGTACTTGGCGACGATCTTCTCCGGATCGACGCCGTCGGGTACCCGGATCCGGCGCTCGAAGCTGCCGTAGGTCACTTCCCGATACGCCGCTTCCTTGTGCTCGGCTTTGCGCTCGCCGCGGATCGTCAGCAGGTCGTCCTCGACTGAGATGTCGACCGCCTTGGGATCGACACCGGGCAGGTCCGCCCGGACGTGCAGGGTCTCGTCCTTCACGAACGTCTCGACGCGCGGCGCCCAGTCGGCCACCGCCTCGACGGCGCGGTTCCCGAACACGTTCTCGAAGAGCCCCTCGATCTCCTGATGAAGGCTCCCGAGATCCCGGAGCACCGAGCGGGGCTCCGAGGTGGGCCACCTGCGAGACACCGGTCCGTTCATTGCTCGCTTCCTCCTTACGATTTGAATTGCGGGCCCTCGCCCGCGAAGCGGTGGGTAAGCACGGCCCGCGAGGCTGTAAAGGTGTCACGTCCCTGACGATCGGCCGTGACGAATGCGCGGGGCGCGCCTTGACTCCCAAGCCCTCACGACACAACTTGAGTCGTCGCACCGCGGGGTGTCGACGCCGACATGCGCCGAGTGGACAAACCGTGGGGTTACGAGCTGATCTGGGCCGAAACGCCGAGGTACGTCGGCAAGATCCTCCACATCACCGCCGGGCATCGGCTCTCGCGGCAGCTCCACGAGCGCAAGGACGAGACCTTTCTGGTCCAGGCAGGTGAGATGGACCTCGAGGTCGGCGAGGGCGCCGATCGCCGCACGACGCGCATGCGCCCGCTCGACTCGTTCCATTGTCCGCCGGGCACGGTGCACCGCATGGTGGCGGTGACCGACGTCGACGTCGTGGAGGTGTCGACGCCCGAGCTCGACGACGTCGTGCGGCTCGAGGACTCGTACGGCCGCGAAAGCCCGCGGAAGCCGTAGGCTGCACTATTTCCCTTCGAAGCGCGGCGGCCGCTTCTCGCGGCCCGACGCGAAGCCCTCGACGAGATCCTCGGAGACGAATCCCACGGCCGCGTTCATGGCCTCGTAGCGAAGCGCGTCGTCGAGGCCGCGCTTCGACCACTGGTCGATGGTGCGCTTGGTCGCCTGCACGGCGAGCGGCGCGTTGGCGGCGATCTCGCCCGCGAGCTTGCGCGCCTCGGTGAAGAGATCTGCCTCCGGATACACCTCCTGGAGGAGCCCGAGCTGCTGCGCCTTCGCCGCGTCGAAGCGCCGGCCGGTGAGCGTCATCCACTTCGCCCACGCGGGGCCCACCTCTTCGGCGAGACGCATGTCGAGGCCGCAGTCGATCGCGACGCCGATGCGGACTTCGGGGCAGCCGAAGATCGTGCCCTCGGCGGCGACGCGGATGTCGGCCAGCATCGCGATCTCGAAGCCCGCCCCGAGGCAGTAGCCGTGCAGGGCGACGACGATCGGCTGTGGCATCTCCTCGATGAAGCGCGTGCGCCGGTGCGAGCCGCGATAGCGGTGGTAGTAGTTCATCACCTTCTCGGCGGGCGAGCGGCCGACGATCCGATCGCGGACGTCGGGCTTGAGGTCGATCCCCGCCGAGAAGGCCCGGCCGTTGCCGCGCAGGACGACGGCGCGGACCTCGCGGTTCGCGGCCACCTCCTCCATGCGCCGGAAGAGGGCCATCCCCATCTCCCAGCTCCACGCGTTCAGGCGATCGGGACGGTTGAGCGCGACGATCGCGACCCCGTCGTCGATCTCGAGCGTCACCGCGTCGGCGAAGTCGTCGGCCATGGACCCTCCTCGCCGACGCGGTCTACGCTCCCGTCGTTCGCGCGGTCAAGCGAGCGGGCCTTGCGGGCGCGCGCGTCAACCACCATCGAAGCCCTCGACGGCGAAGGTCGGCGGCGCACCGGGCACGCCCTTCAGCTCGACGGCGGGCATGGCGCGCAGGCGGAAGCGCGGATCGCACGTGTCCCGGACGGCTTCGGTGACCAGGATGTCGACGTCGTGTACGCGCGTCAGGCGCTCGACGCGCGCCGCGAGGTTCACCGTGCGACCGATGACGCCGTACTCCATGAGCGCCGAGTTGCCGATCACGCCGGCCACGACCGGGCCGCGATGGATCCCGAAGGACATCGCGAGGTTCGGAAGCCCCTCCGCCTGCGAGCGGCGATTGTAGTCGACGAGCGCGTCGCGCATCGCGAGCGCCGCGTGGAGCGCGTCGTTCGTCTGCCAGGGGTTCGGTTCGAGCGCACCGAAGAGGGCGAGAAAGCCGTCGCCGAGGAACTTCCCCAGGTGTCCCCGGTGCTCCGCGAGCACGCGGCCCATGATCTGGAAGTAGCCGTTCAGGAGCGCCACGAGGCGCCCCGGATCCAACTGCTCCGCGAGCGCCGTGAATCCCTTCAGGTCGGCGAACAGGACGGTGATCTCCTTGATCTCGGACCGCGTGGAAACGCCGCGCCGTTCGATGATGCCCTCGATCACGTCGAGCGGCGCAAACCGGGCGAAGGCGTTCTGCAGGCGCTCGAGCTCGCGCGACGCGTCCTCCAGCCGGTCCTCGATCGCCGTCGCGCGCACGCGCGAGCGCCATGCGAGCCAGCCGAGCGCCGCCGCGAGCGCGACGAGGGCGATCGTCAGCACGTTTCGAGCAGGATGCTCAGCCGGCAGACGCCGTTGGCGAGCGATGCGATCCCGACCGCCTCGATGAGCTCGTCGCGCGTCAAGTGCCGGGCGAGCTCGCGCGTGCGCCGCTGGATCACGGGCACCTGGTACCAGACCGTCTCGCGGGCGAACGGGACGAGGAGCGCCTCGCGCCGATCGAGCTTCGGCGAGCCCAGGTTCGTCAGAATCTCGGCGACGTCGGCGGGGCCGAGCCCGGCCTGGGCGAGCTCCACACTGGCCTCGCGCTCGGAGTACGCGCAGCCGAGCGCCTTGCCGATGACGGCCAGCATGAGGAGCTTGGTGCGTCGTGGGAGGACCGGCGATGCAATCGCTTCGTCGATGGCGGTGCGCAGGACGCGCGCCGCGGGCGAGCCGTCGAGCGCCGCGACGACGTCGGCGCACGGCCCGATGTTCGGCGGCAGCGGCTCGGGTCGCATGAGCTTGCCGCGGATCCGGCGGGCGACCAGCGGCCGCAAGAGGCGCATCACCACGCGCTCGGCCGGCGTGAAGTCGGGCGGGAAGGCGAGCAGGGTCGCGATGCGATTCGCACACACGTTGGTCGCCGCGCAGTAGGCGATCTCGGCGATCGCCGGCTTGGAGTATCCCGCTTCGAGGAGCCGGGAGTAGTCGGGCGCACCCACGCGCGGGTTCGCGTGCGAGACCCGGCGCGCGAAGTCGAGCGCCAGGCGATCGGCCGGCGAGACGTCGGCGAGGTTGAGGTCGCGCTCGAGCTGCTGGACGCGGGCGGCGTCGTAGCCCAGGACCCGCAGCAGCACGCGCGTGACGCCGTAGCAGTAGCGGCACGAGTTGTCCTGGCTGACGACGAGGCCGATCATCTCCCACAGGTCGAGCGGCATGTGCGCGATGGACTTCCCCGACAGCCTCGGGAACTCGCGTGCGACCCAGGGGACGGAGGCGAGGCGGGCCGACCACGCCGGGACCACACCGTGCAGTGCCCGGCGGATGTCGGCGGCGAGCTCGCGCGGCATCGCCGTCGGCTCGAGCCAGCATTCGCCCCACTCGATGTTCGCGATCGAGTCCGACATGCCTTGACGATCGTGCACTCTCCGCTGTACCGCCGCAACATGGCCGCGTCACAGCCCGCCGCACCCCGTCTCGTCTTCGTCAACGAAAAAGACGTGCCGTGGCAGGAGATCATCGCCCAGCGCCACGGCGACCGCCGCGTCTCGGTCCACGAGAAATTCCTCGACTGGACCGAACGCCGCATGGTCGTCCTCGGCCGCTACGATCCCGACGTCGTGATCGAACGCCACGGCCACAAGAGCGATCACCTGGTCTACGTGCTCGACGGCGATCTCGCGATCGGTGACCGGCACTGTCCCGCGGGCACGCTCGTCGTGCTCGAGGTCGGGGCCACGTTCGGACCCCTCGTGGCGGGCCCGCGCGGCGCGCTCCTCTTCGAGACCTGGGCCGGCGACCCGGCGCCAGTGCCGGCCGACAAGGAGGAGTATCACGCGCTCCTGCGCGCGCGCGGCATCGAGCGACTGCCGCTGCCGAGGATCGTGCGCCCGCCGACGGCGCCGCGCCGTCCCGGCGACGACGAGCCGACCTACGGCTGATTGACCGCGCCGCGCCGGCGGTGCGAGAGTCCGTCGATGCCCGTTCCCGAGCCGCCGCCACTCGGAACCGCGATGCTCCCGCCGGGGACGTTCGCGGGCGAGGTCGTCGCCGTGACGGGCGGCGGGACCGGCCTCGGCAAGGCGATCGCGGTCGAGTTCGCGCGCCTGGGGGCCGCGGTCGCCATCGTGAGCCGCGGTGCCGATCACCGGGCGCGCGGTGTCGAGGCGGTGGAATCCGCCGGCGGTCGAGCGATCGGCGTCGAGATGGACGTGCGCGAGCCCGACCAGGTCGCCCGCGCCTTCGACGTGATCGAGGGACAGCTCGGCCCCGTCGGCGTCATCGTGAACAACGCGGCCGGCAACTTCCCCGTCGCCGCCGAGGAGCTGTCGCCGAACGGATGGAAGTCGGTCACCGACATCGTCCTCAACGGCACGTTCATCTGCTCGCGCGAGTTCGCCCTGCGGCGGATCGCGGCGTCGGCGCCCGGCGCCATCCTCAACATCGGCGCGACCTACGCGTGGACGGGCGGTCCCGGCGCCGCGCACTCGGCCGCCGCGAAGGCCGGCGTCGTCAACATGACGCTGACGCTCGCCGTCGAGTGGGCGCCGTACGGCATTCGCGTGAACTGCCTGTGTCCGGGCCTCTTCCCGCACGAGGACATGCCCGCGCACATGACGGCGAACCGTCCCGAGGGCTACGCCGAGGCGGGCACGACGATCCCTGCCGGTCGCGTCGGCCGGCCGCACGAGCTCGGCTGGGCGGCGACGTACCTCTGCTCCCCGTTCGCGACCTATCTCACCGGGCACACCCTGGTCCTCGACGGCGCGAACTGGCAGCGACGCGGGCTCAAGATGCCGGTCGTCGTCCCGGTGAGGGATCAGGTCCCGCGCCGCCCACCGAAGGCGCGATAGCGCGCGCCTCAGCGCGGGCGGATCGCTTCGTTGCGGAGCGCGTGGTCGGCCAGGACGAGCGCCGCCATCGCCTCGATCATCGGCACCGCACGCGGGAGCACGCAGGGATCGTGGCGGCCCCGGCCGGTGATCGTCGTGTTCTCGTGGCCGGCCGACACCGTCTTCTGCTCGCGCATGACCGTGGCCGTGGGCTTGAAGGCGACGCGGAAGTACACCGTCTCGCCGTTCGTGATGCCGCCCTGCAGGCCGCCGCTGCGGTTCGTGCGCGTACGGACGCGATCGCCCTCCATGTAGAACTCGTCGTTGTGCTCGAGGCCGGTGAGGTTCGTCCCCGCGAACCCCGAGCCGATCTCGAAGCCCTTGCTCGCGGGCAGCGACAGCGTCGCCTTGGCGAGGTCGGCCTCCAGGCGATCGAACACGGGCTCGCCCCAGCCGGGCGGGCAGCCGCGGATCGCGCACGTGACGATGCCACCGAGCGAGTTGCCGTCCTTGCGCGCCTGCTCGACGGCCGCGATCATCTTCTTGGCGACGGCGGCCTCCGGACAGCGGATCGGCGTCGCGTCGACGGCCGCACGGGTGACCGTCTCGACGTCGCTCTCGGCGACCAGCGTGTGGACCTTCGAGACCCAGGCGACGATCTCGACGTTCCACCGCACCGAGAGCACCTTCCGCGCGATCGCCCCGGCCGCGACGCGGCCGGCCGTCTCGCGCGCGCTCGTGCGGCCGCCACCGCGCCAGTCGCGGATGCCGTACTTCGCGTCGTAGGTGTAGTCGGCGTGGCTGGGACGGTATTTCGTCTGCACCTCGCCGTAATCGCCCGAGCGCATGTCCTCGTTGGGGATCTCGAGGCTGATCGGCGTGCCGAGCGTCTTGCCGTCGAGGACGCCGGAGAGGATGCGGACGGTGTCGGACTCCTTGCGCTGGGTCGTGAGGTGGCTCTGCCCCGGCGCACGCCGGTCGAGGTCGACCTGGATCTCGGCCGCCGTGATGGGCACGAGCGACGGACAGCCGTCGATGACGGCGCCGATCGCGCCGCCGTGCGACTCGCCCCAGGTCGTCACGCGGAACAGATGTCCGAACGTGTTGCCCACTGCGGGTCAGTTTAGCCCGCGAGTTCCCGAGCTACCAGCGGCGGACGCCGCCCTCAGGCCGCGCGCAGGTCGGCGAGCAATTCGCGGATGCGGCCGTCGCGATCGGGGCCCGTGCCGGTGGCGTAGAACGCGAGACGCGAGATGCCGCGGAAGCGCTCGCGGATCTTCGGCACGATCTCGTCCCAGCGTCCGACGGCGGCAAAGGTGCGCACGATGTCCTCGGGCACCGCGGCGATCATCTCGCCCCACTTCCCCTCGCGCGAGAGGCGATTCAGCTTCTCGCCCAGGTCCTGCCAGCCGTGCAGCGCGAGCACGCCGCGATAGGCGGGCGTCGAGCCGTAGAACGAGATCTGCGTGCGCACCATCTGCACCTGCGCAGCCACCGCTTCGTCGTCGGGGCCGGTCGCGAGGAAGCCGCCGCCCGAGAGCTCGATGGCGTCGAGCGAACGGCCGGCCTTCGTGGCGCCGGCCTCGATGTTGGGCAGGATCACCTCGTCGAGGTAGCGCCGCGTGCAGAAGCCGTGCAGGCGCGCGCCGTCGCAGAGCTCGCCGACCAACCGGCACATCGCGGGATTCACCGCCGAGACCTGCACCGGAATGTGCGGGTGCGCGATCGGTCCCGGATTGAAGAACGGCGTCATGTACGTGTAGCGGTAGTGCTTGCCGACGAAGGCGGGCTTCGTCCCGTTCTGCCACGAGTCCCAGATCGCGCGCAGCGTGAGGATGTACTCGCGCATGCGCGGCACCGGCGCGGACCACGGCACCGAGAAGCGATCCTCGTTGTGCTTTCGCACCTGGCTGCCGAGGCCGAGCAGGAAGCGGCCGTTCGAGTAGCGCTGGAGATCCCATGCGATCTGCGCGGTCACCATGGGTGCGCGCGGAAACGCGATAGCGACGCCGGTCGAGAGCTGCAGGCGCGTCGAATGCTCCGCGGCGACGAGCAGTGGGAAAAATGGGTCGCGATTGATCTCCGGTGAGACGATTCCGTCGAAGCCGATTGCCTCGATGTGTCGAACCGCCTCGGGAATTCGAGCGATGTCGTCGTAGGGGAAACCCGTCTCGATCACGATGGAGTGAGGCATTGGTGTCAGTGAATATCGGACGAAAGTCGGACGTCAACGGCCCGTGTGGGCCTCGTAGGATCCGAGCGCGTGGCGAGACGCCTCGTGCGTATCGGTCGTCTCGCCGCCGCCGTCGGAATGGTCGCGGGCTCACACTTTGCTAACGCGAGCGGGGTGGGGTTGACGATGGACGAGGCGATCGCGCGCATGCGGGCACAGAGCCCGGACGTCCTCGCGGCAGCGCTGAAGGTGAAGGCCGCCGAGGGCGACCTGCGGACGGCCGGCGCGTACCCGAATCCGACCCTTTCGGTGGGCGTGGGGAACTTCGCCATCGGCCGCACGAATCCGCCCGGCCTCGGCGCCGGCGAGACCGTCGTCGTCCAGGGCGGGCTCAGCGAAGAGCTCGAGCTGTGGGGCAAGCGGCCCGCGCGGATCGCGCAGGCCCAGAGCGCGATCGCATCGGCGCAGAGCGCGCGAGGTGATCTCGAACGCACGGCCACCTTCGAGGTGCGGCGCCGCTTCCTCGACGTGCTGGTCGCCACCGAGCGGCGCCGGCTCGCCCGGGAGAACCTCGACCGCTATCGCGAGACGGTGAGAGTGAGCCAGGCGCGGGCGCGCTCGGGCGACATCTCGCCGGCCGACTTCAACAAGATCGCCCTCGAGCAGCGCGGCTTCGAGCGCGAGGTCGCCGACGCCGACCTCGAGCGCCAGCAGGCGATGGCGGCGCTGCTGCCCCTCATCGGCAGCGAGGGCGACGACGTCGAGCCGGTCGGCAGCCTGGCGCTGCCGCCCGTCCCCGGCACATCGGCCGCCCTCGTCGACGATGCGCTCGCCAAGCGACCCGACCTGCACGAGGCCGAATCGGACGTCGAGGCCGCCGATGCGGCGCTCGAGCTCGCGCACGCCGAGGCGTGGCCGAACCCGACCGTCGGCGTCGGCTACACGCACAGCCAGTTCACCGTCTCCGGCGATCTCGCCGACCAGATCGGCGCCAACGTGTCGATCGCGCTCCCGGTCGCGAACCGCAACCAGGGCGCCATCGAGCGCGCCGAGGCCGAGGCCCTGACGGCGCGGGAGGCGGTGCACAAGCTCCGCCTGACGATCCCCCGGGAAGTGCAGACGGCGCTCGCCGCCTACGCCAGCGCGAAGGCGCGCGTCGACCGCTTCGAGCACCAGTTCTTGAAGCAGGCAGAGGCGGCGCGGAAGGCCGCCGAGGTGTCGTACCGCGACGGCGCGGTCTCGCTGCTGGAATTGCTCGAAGCCGAGCGCACCTACATCGCCACGCAGCGCGACTACCTGGACGCGCTGCGCGACGGCCACACCGCCGCCTACGACGTGATCCGGGTCACGGCCCTCGAGGTACGACCATGAGACGTGCAATCGTCCCCGCCCTGGCCCTCGGTGCGACCCTCGCGTGCGGCCGGGGTCACGACGCTCCCTCGGTCGAGGACGCGACGCCGCCGGCGGCGCTGTCCGCCGCGCAGCTCGGCTATCTCGAGTTCCAGAAGGTCGGCGAAGCCGCGACGCCCGACGTCGCGAACCTGGCCGGGACGATCGACTTCGACGACGAGCGGACGGCGCGCCTGAACGCCGTCGTTCCCGGGCGCGTGGCCGAGCTGCTGGTGCAGGTGGGCGACCGGGTGGAAGCCGATCAGCCGCTCGTCGCCCTCGAGAGCCCGGAGGTGAAGGGCGCGCAGGCCGAGTACGTGCGGGCCGAGGCCGACCTCACCGTCGCGCGCAAGGCGTCGGAGCGGGCGGCGCGCCTGAAAGAGGTGCAGGCCATCTCCGAGAAGGACTTCGTCCAGGCGACCGAAGACGCCCAGAAGGCCGCCGCCGAGTTCGAGCGCGCGCGAGCGGTGCTGGAGCGCCTTCGCGTCGCACCGGGCGACGGCACGACCCACTACCTCCTGCGCTCGCCGGTCGCCGGCACGGTGGTCGAGCGCAAGGCGGTGCTCGGCACGGAGGTGACGCCCGAGAACGCCGAGCCGCTCGTCGTGGTCTCCGATCTTTCGCGAGTGAAGGTGAGCGTGCGGGTTCCCGAGCGGCAACTCGGCCTCGTGCGGAGCGGGCAGGCGGTGCGCGTGCGCGTCGACGCCTATCCGGACGATTTCCCCGGCGAGGTCGCGACGGTCGGCGCGGTCGTCGACGACACGACACGCACGGTGGTCGCGCGCTGCCTCGTCCCCAATCCCGACCAGCGCTTGAAGCCGGCCATGTTCGCGCGCGTGACGCTGCGGGCGCCCGCCGACTCCCGGCTCTTGAGCGTTCCGGTCGACGCCGTCGTCTCGGACGGACAGCGCTCGCAGGTGGTCGTGCGCGCGCCCGATGGGACGCTCGCGCTCCGCCCGGTCGACCTCGGTGCCGAGGTCGACGGCCACGTGCAGATCCTCTCCGGCGTGGTGCTCGGCGACGAGATCGTCACGCGCGGCGCGCTCTTCGCGGCGCGCGCGCTCGACCGGTCGTGATCCGCGATGCTCCGCCGCGTCCTCGACTTCTCCTTGAAGCGGCCGCTCGTCGTCGTCGCGGCGACCATCGCCTTCGCGGTCGCCGGCGCGATCGCGTTCTGGAACCTTCCGATCGAGGCCTTTCCAGAGCTCGCCGACCCGCAGGTCTACGTCATCACGCTCTACCCGGGCCACGCCGCGGAAGAGGTCGAGCGGCAGGTGACGCTCCCGATCGAGACCGAGCTCAACGGTCTCCCCGGCATGACCCGCATGCGGTCGGTGTCGATCTTCGGCCTCTCGTACCTGACGCTGACGTTCACCGACCGCACCGACCTCTACTTCGCGCGCCAGCAGGCGAGCGAGCGCCTGGCCGGCGTGGATCTGCCCGACGGCGTCAAGCCCGAGCTGGGGCCGCTCGCGACGCCGACCGGCGAGATCTTCCGCTACACCCTCGAAGGGAAGCGCTACTCGCCGATGCAGCTCCGCGAGCTCCAGGACTGGGTGATGGAGCGGCACCTGAAGCAAGTGCCCGGGGTCGCCGACGTCGTCTCGTTCGGAGGCTACCTGAAGCAGTTCCAGGTGCAGGTCGACCCGCAGCGCCTGCAGGCGCGCGATCTCACGCTGCAGCAGGTGTTCGCCGCGCTCGCGCGCTCGAACGCGAACGCCGGTGGCAACTACATCCAGCGCGGAGAGCAGCAGTACGTGGTACGCGGGCTCGGGACTCTCGCCAGCACGAAGGACGTCGAGGACGTCGTCATCGCGACGCGCGGAGGCACGCCGATCCGGGTCACCGACGTGGCGCGCGTGGTCGTCGGGGCGGCGCCCCGCCGCGGCGTCGTCGCGCGCGATCTCGGGCCGGAAGCGGTCGAGGGCATCGTCCTCATGCGACGGGGCGAGAACCCGTCCGAGGTCCTGACGGCCCTGCACGCGAAGCTCCGGCAGCTGAACGACGGCATCCTGCCGAAGGGCGTCCACATCGACCTGTTCTACGATCGCGGCCGCCTCGTGCACCGGACGCTGGTGACGGTCACGCACAACCTCGTCGTCGGCGCTGTGCTCGTCGTCCTGGTGGTGGGCGTCTTCCTGATGAGCATGCGGGCCGCCCTCATCGTGGCGCTCACGATCCCGCTCTCGCTGCTCGGATCGTTCCTGTACCTGAAGGTCCGCGGGATGTCGGCGAACCTGCTCTCGCTCGGCGCGGTCGACTTCGGGATCATCGTCGACGGCGCCGTCATCATGGTCGAGCACGTCGCGCGGCGGCTCGCCGGCATCACCGAGCGCAACGCCGCGCGCTCGGCGGTCGAGGAAGCGGCGACCGAGGTCGCGCGCCCGACGCTCTTCGCGCTCTGCATCATCATCGTCGCCTACGTCCCCATCTTCTCGCTCGAGCACGTCGAGGGACGGATCTTCGCGCCGATGGCGAACACCGTGTGCGCCGCCCTGGTCGGCGCGCTCGTGTTCTCGTTCACGCTGATCCCGCTCCTCACGTTCGTGTTCCTGCGCGGACGAACGTACGAGGGTGCGACGCCGGTCGAACGCCTGGCGCTGCGGGCCTATCGTCCCGCGCTGCGCTGGTCGCTCGCCAACGGGCGCACCGTCATGATGCTCGCAAGCGGCGTGCTCGCCTTCGGCGTCTGGCGGCTCGGGCGCATCGGCACCGAGTTCCTCCCGACCCTCAACGAGGGCGCGCTCTACGTGACCGTCACGCTGCCGCCGTCGATCGGCCTCGAGCACGCGGCGCGGACGATCGTGCCACGCATCCGTTCCGACCTCGCGAGCTTTCCCGAGGTCCGCAGCATTCTCTCGCAGCTCGGCGGACCCGACGACGGGACCGACCCGGCGCCGGCCAACAACCTCGAGTACTTCGTCGACCTGAAGCCGCGCGAGCGCTGGCCGAAGGGCATGACGCTCGAGCGCCTGGTGGCCGGCATGCGGGACAGCCTGGAGCGCATTCCCGGCATCGAGAGCAACTTCTCGCAGCCGATCAAGGACAACATCGAGGAGAACATCTCGGGCATCAACGGCCAGGTGGCGATCAAGATCTTCGGCGACGACCTCGACGCGCTCCGCAAGGTCGCGGCCGAGGTGAAGCGCCAGCTGGCCGACGTGAACGGCGTGGCCGATCTCGCCGTCGTGCACGCGGCCGAGCTGCCCCAGGTGCACGTGGTCGTGGACCGCCAGACGATTGCGCGCTACGGCATCAACGTCGCCGACGTCGAGGACGTGATCGAGACCGCCATCGGCGGCAAGGCGGCGACGCAGCTCTGGGAGGGCGAGCGCCGCTTCGACGTGGTCGTGCGCCTGAACGAGGTCTCGCGCGCCACGCTGGCGCGCCTGCCGGACGTGCGGGTCGCGACACCGGACGGCGCGCAGGTGCCCCTCGGCCAGCTCGCGCGCATCGACGTCGCCGCCGGCGAGGCGGCGATCGACCGCGAGGCCAACGCCCGCTACGTCGCGGTCAAGTGCAACGTGCGCGGGCGGGACCTGGGCGGCTTCGTCGCCGAGGCGCAGCGGCGCGTCGCGGCGCGTGTGACGCTGCCGCCCAACAGCTACATCACCTGGGGTGGCGAGTTCGAGAACCAGCGCCGCGCCATGGCGCGCCTCGCGTTGATCATCCCGGTGAGCATCCTGCTCATCCTGGCGCTCCTGTATCGCGCCTTCGGCTCGATCGGATGTGCGCTGCTCATCATCGCGACGATCCCGTTCGCGCTGACGGGCGGCGTCGTGGGGCTCGACCTCGCCGGGCTCAATCTCAGCGTCGCGGCCTGCATCGGGTTCATCGCGCTCATGGGGCAGGTGGTGCTGAACGGCGTCGTGCTCGTCTCGCAGATCAACGCGCTCCGTGCCGACGGCCGCGGCGTCGATGCGGCCGTCGAGGAGGGTGCGCTCTCGCGCCTGCGGGCCGTGCTCATGACGGCGCTGCTGGCGGCCCTGGGCCTCCTGCCGGCGGCGCTCTCGACCGAGATCGGCTCGGAGACGCAGCGCCCGCTCGCCGTGGTGGTGATCGGTGGCCTCATCTCGGCGACGCTGCTGACGCTGCTGGTGCTGCCGGTCCTCTACCGCACGTTCCTCGGCGGCGGGATCCGGCGCGAGCCGGCGATCGCCCGTGCGGCGTGAGGCGGGCTACGGTCCTTCCCGCCGCGCGTGCAGCAGCAGCTCGGCCGCGCCGCGGCTGCCTCGCACCGGCGAGGGAACGTGCGCGACGACGCGCCAGCCGGCCGCCTCGACGCCGTCGATCGCGCGAACGAGCGCGCGCTCGAGTGACGCCTGATCGTCGGGCGCCTGGGGCAGCCGCAGCTCGAACATCGGCTTCACGAGCGCGACGAGGTCGGCGTCCGCGTCGAGGGCGACCCCTCCGAGCTGTCCGATCGCGGTCGCGATCGCGACGTACGAGAGGTCCATCGTGACGACGCCGACCGTGTCGGGCACGAGCGCGCGACCCAGCGCGGCGAGGTTCGTCGCCTCGAGGTTCACGACCCGTGGATCCTGTCGCAGCGACCCCAGGAGCTGCCCGTGCCCCGCGTCGACGGCGTAGACGCGCCGCGCACCCGAGGCCAACAGGACGCGCGTGAAGCCGCCGGCCGCCGCGCCGAGGTCGAGCGCGACCCGACCCGCGACGCCGACGTCGAAGGCGGTGAGCGCCGCGCGGAGCTTCGCTTCGCCGCGCAGCGGCACCGATGAGCGAACGACGATCGCGGCGTCGATCCGCACCAACGAACGCGGATTCGTCACGATGCGACCGTCGACCAGGACCTGGCCGGACACGATCGCCGCGACCGGATCGGTGAGGTCCGGTCGAACCTGGCGTAGGTGTTTCTCCAACTCACGGCGTGCGGCACGCCTTCGCGCTCCCATGATCCCCTCCGTCCTGCGGCCGTTGGTCGCAGGACGGGCGGGAGGACCTCGCGGGAGAGCGGAGGTGCCGCCGTTGGATCAGCGTCAGCCGAAGCCCGTCATCGAGCCGACTATCGCACGACGGAAGGGCGGCCGGCCAGAGGAGCTACCAGCCCGGCGGCGGGCCATCGAGCCAGGCGATGCCGAGGAGCGAGTCGCCGCGTTCGCGATCGACTGTGCGAAAGAGCTCCCACTCCTGCGGCGTCGCGTCGATGTCGATCACGGGATGGCCGATGGGACGGCCGCGGCCGACGCACACGAAGGTCTCGGGTTCGAATCGACGCACGCCGTATGCGCCGGCGATCGCCCGGCCCACCTCCTGCTGCCAGACCGTGGGTCGGACCCCCGGCTTCGGGACGCCGCCCGGCATGGTGGGGATCCGGCGAAAGCTGGCGGGATGCGCCGTGCGCCCGCAGGCGAGGCGAGGGGCTTCGGGTCCCGAGCCCATGCCCAGGCGACTCAGCTCGACGAGCAGGCCGCGCCGCCGGAAATCGGGGGCGACGCATGCGAGCCCGCCCAGATGCACGACCTGGGGACCCAGGCGCGGAAGGTCCAGACGGCGGACCGACGACAGCGCGAAGGCGACGAGATCGCCGTCGTGGAAGGCCAGCGAGACGTTCGCGAGGTGGTGCATCGACTCGCGGAGGTACTCGGCGTCGGCCTCGCGATAGCTGCGCGCGAACAGCCCGAGGACCATGTCCTCCACGCCGGGCGGTAGCATCGCCGTCGGCTGGACGTCGAACTGGAGGTCGGCCCACGCCTGCGCCGGCACGCCCCGATTGTCGCGAGCGACTCCACCCGTCGCAACCGCCGATGCACCGCGCCTGGTTTCCCGGCCCGGTGCTGGCTAGGAATCGGGGCGCCCAGATGACGAGCGGAGATCTCATCGCGCTCTCGGCGACCGTCGAGCGGTGGCTCACACCCGCGGCCGCGGCCGGCCTCGTGGTGCTCGCTGCGAACGCCCTCCTCGGCGCGCGCGCGCGCCAGGACGACGCCTCCCGGCTGGACGGGCCGCCGCCGGCGCCGCGAACCGAGTATCTCGCCCTCGCCGGCATCCTCGCCGTCGCCACGCTCGTCCGCGTCGTCGGCTGGGACGGTACGGCGACGCCGCCGTTCTGGTTCTCCGAGGCGCCGACCCTCCACGTGGGACGGATGCTCGAGCAGCACACGGCGTGGAGCACGATCGTCCGCCAGCTCGGCGCGACGCAGGCCTGGGCCGCGCACGACTCGGCGATCCTGCTGCCCGTGCTGATCGCCCTGCAGTCCCGGCTGGGCGCGCGCTTCGGCCTTCCGACGCTGGCGGGCGCGGCGTTCGGGATCCCCGCCGTCGCGCTCGCCTGGGCCCTCGGCCGCCGCGTCCGCTCTCCCGCCTTCGGCTTGCTGTTCGCCGCCTTCGTCGCCGTCTCGCCGATGCAGATCATGTGGTCGCGCCTCGGCTCGCACTACAGCGGCGCCGTCGCGCACGTGCTCCTCGCCATGCTCGTCGGGTGGATCGCGGCCGAACGGCGGAGCGTCCTGCTCGCGATCGTGACCGGCATCCTCGCGTGGGCAAGCGTCTATCACTACTACGCCGCCCGGGTGGCGATTCCGCTCGCGCTCGCCGCGCTGATCGGGGGTGCGCCGAGGGGCACGAGTCTCGGGCGACGCCTCGGACTCGTGCTCGCGTGTGTCGTCGCGTTCGGCGCCATCGCGTACGCGGTGGGGCGCGGCAACGTCGTGCCGGGCCTCTGGCCCACCTATACGGGCTACGTGGGCAACAAGGGCGAGCGGAACCTCGTCGAGTTCGTCACCCGCAACGCGGCGTCGATCGGGATCGAGAGCCGCTCGACGCTCGAACGGTACTTCTTCACCCGCCGGACGGGGTGGGGGTCGAGCGCCACCAGACCCGGGATGCAGGACGGCGGGCTCACGCTGCTGCCGACGGCCTTCCTCGGGGTGCTGGGTCTTCTCGCCGTCTGCCGTCGCGTCCGCACGCAGTGGCTCTGGCTCGCCCTCGGGATCGCCGGCTTCGCCCTCTCCGCCATGAGCGTCATGACCTCCCGCCGCGCGATCGTCTTCGACCTCGCGTGGTGCGCGTTCGCCGCGCACGGCGTGCTGGCGTTGGTCGACGGGCTTGGACGGAGCTGGTCTCGGCGGGTGCGCATCGCGGTCGCCAGCGTCATCGTCGCGTCGATCGGGCTCTGGGGAACGGCGGCGGTGTTCGCGTTGAGCGCCGCCTTGCCCGAGAAGAGCGGCCAGCACATCCCGTTCGCCGAGGCGGGATTCGGCGACGGCATCACCTGTACCCGGTGTCTCGAAGCGGGGCGCGAGTGGCGGCGCGAGATCGCCGACGGCGCGTTCGTCGTGCTGTTCGACAACGACGCCGAGCGGGAGAACCGCACCAGCCCGGGCGGGCTCATGACCTACGGCAAGATCGCGGCGCTCGGCGCGCGGGCGCCGCGGCGCTTCGTCGAAGGCTACTCGCTCATGGGCAACTTCGACCTCGAGCCGCCCACGCCGGGCCGCATGTTCGACAGCTACGCGACGACCTTCGCGGGTGACCTCGCTCACCGCGTCGAGCACACGAGGGCGACGTACATCGTCTGGCACTTCGAGCGCCCGACGCTCTGGGAGCGGCGCCTCGCCGAGCGGCTCGTGCGGGCGGGCGGCACGCTCGAGGTGTTCCCGACCCCGCTCGGCCCGGACGGCGGGATCCGCGTCGTGACGCCGTGGCATCGCCGCGCCGAAGCGCTCGCCGTGATCCAGGATCTCGCCGTCGGCTTCGATCCACGCGAGGATTCGCGGTGCGTGACGCTGTCCAGTCGGCCGGTCACGAGGACGATCGATCCGGTATTCCTCGTGACCGCCGCGGCGGACGCCGGCGCAGCCGAGCCGCCACAGTGGCTGGTCGCGAGCTGGCACGAGGCCGCCTTCCGCGCGGCGCGAATCGAGATGCCTGCGACGGCGGTGGGCGGCGCCGTCGCCCGATCCGCCGACGGCCACGTCGTCGTCGAGCTGCTCGGAACCAACGGCGTGCAGCGCACCGTCGAGCTCCCGTCGGGACGGGCCGGCGAAGTCCTGCCCGGCGTCGCGATCCACTACGGGCTCGATTGCGCCGCACGCATCGGCGGCGCCTGGTGGACCGTCGAGCCGTTCACCGGACGCGTCGCCTCGACCGATCCCGCGGCCGCCGCGATCCCGCCCGGCGGGTGGATGGGGATCGCGCGCGGGCCGCGGGGCGAGGTCGTGCTGGCGGGCGCGGAGCAGCAGATCCTCGTCTTCGATCCGGCCACGCAACGCGAGGTCGTGCGCTTCGATGCCCGCGTGCCACCGACGGTGCGGGAGACGACCGACGAGTGCACGCCGATCGCGGCCGGATCGACCTGGATCGCGACCGTCAATCTGCGCACGGGCGTCGCGAGCTTCTACGACTACGCCGGAGGGTCGCTCGGCACGAGGCGCGTCGACCGCATGGGGACGAGCGAGCTGCTCCTGACGACGATCGGAGGCGCCGGTCGCTACCTCGCCGTCGCGGCCGGCGGCCTCGTGCGGACGTTCGAGGTCGTCGTCGATCCGTCGTGCGCCGCCGCGCGCTGACTACGACCGGCCGCGCAGGCGGTCCCAGAGGTCGAGCAGGACGCCGCCGCGCCGGCGCCGGAGCTGCTCGAGCTCGTCGTGCGCGAGCTGCACCGTGCCCTTGTCGTTCGGGTAGCGGCGCAGGATCCATTCGAGGCGCGCGCGCCCGCGCGCGACGTGCCCCATACGGAGATCGCACACGGCGACGTGCCACTGCGCGCCCGCAGCCCAGCGCCCGTTCGGGAAGCGGCCGATGAGGCGCTTGAACTCGCGCTGGGCGCGCATCCACTTGCTCTCGCGGAAGAACGACGCGGCGTAGAAGAACATCGCGTCCTCGGCCTTGCCTGGATACTGCCGCATGAGCTCGCGGAAGTAGGGACGCGCGCCCGGGTAGTCCTTCTGGTCGTAGCGGGCCATGCCGTCGGTCCACAGGACGTTCGGATCCGTGATGCCCGCCAGCGAGGAGACGTCCTCCGCGCGCAGCTCGCCGGTCACCACGGCGGGGCTGTTCTTCCATCGCCAGAGCCGCGCCGGCTCGGGTTGCGGCAGATAGGTGAGCAGCCCGTACTCGCCCACGAGCTCCCAGCCCGGATCGAGCGGCGCCTCGAACAAGGTGAGGCGGAAGCCGTCGCGGTGGGCGCCGTAGTGCACGTAGCCCGAGAGCCCCGTCACGAGCAGCGTTCCCGCGGGAAACGAGGCCTGCTGGTCGCGGAGCCACTTTTCGCAGTCCTTTGCGCCGTAGATCCCCTCCGGGTTCGCCACCTCGGCTCGGACCTCCTCGGGATCGAGGACGAGCATCCGCAGCCAGTAGCCGACGGTGGTGTCGGCGACGATCTTCGGCGGCGAAGCGCGCTCGATCGCGTCGACGACGCGGAAGAGCGCCTCGCGGTAGACGCGCCCCGGCCCGGTCGCGTTCGCGGCGCCGATGAGGTTGAGGACGAGGAGCGGGACGAAGACCGCGGCCACGCCGACGGGGCGGTCCTCGCGCGTGCGGTCGAGGAGGAGCTTCGCCACGTGCGCCGCCATCGGAAAGGAGAGCGGCGCGAGGTACCGGAAGATGCGCGGCACCGTGTAGTACGCGTCGAGCGAGAAGCCGTTCGGGAAGAACTCGAGCAGCACGAAGAAGCTGCCGTAGAACCCGGCGAGGAGGGCGTCGAGGCGGTCGAAGCGGCCCGAGGCCCGGCTGAGCGCCTTCATCACGAGCAGCACGACGAGGAGGTAGGGCACGACCCCGAACAGCGTCGTCCCGAACTCGGAACCACGGAACAGCATCTGCGGGTAGTGGCCGAGCTCCCGTCCGAGGTCGCCTAGGGCCACGGGGTAGTTGGCCGCGTGGCTCTCGATGAACGGGATCGGCGTGCCGAGCGTCCACCACCAGTACGCGCACGTCGCGCCGTGGAGCAGGGCGCTCGCGACGGTGAACGCGATCGCGCCGCGCCAGCGCCGTCCCGCCGCGTAGTAGAGCGCGAGGCCCGGCAGCGCGTAGACGGCCCACAGCTTCACGTAGAACCCGAGCCACAGGCAGAGGGCGACGAGGACGCCCTGGAGGACCGGACGGTGCTCGAGCCGTGCGAGCACGACGAAGCCGACCGCGAGCGTCCATGCGAGATAGAGGTCGTTCGTTCGCACGGTGCCCAGCACCACCTCGAAGGGGGCCGTCGCGACGGCGAGCCCGGCCACGAACGCGCGCCCGCGACCGTATCCGGGCACGAGCAGCGCGTAGGCGAGGACGCCGAAGGTGGACGACAGGATCCACGTCGGCAGGAGGATCGTCGTCTCCGAGATGCCGAAGAGGTATGCGAAGAGCCAATTCAGGCCCCAGCCGGCGAAGCGGAGCTGGAGCTGCTCGTGAAGGTTCGGTGCGCCGGTGAGGACACGCTGGACGACCGAGAACTCCTGCGCGTCGTCGCCGAGGACGAGCCCCGACAGGAACCACCAGCGAACCAGGAACGCGACGGCGAAGAGCAGGGCCGCGGCCGGGAGATGCCGACGCACGAAACGCGATCCTCTACGTGCGCGCGAGCAGCGTCCCCACGCGGTCCGCGTTGGCCATGATGTTGAACGTGAGACCCTTCGGCGGCAGCCACGGGAACACCGAGCCGTCGGCGACGTAGACGTTGCGCGTGGCGCGCAGGCGGCTGTCGCGGTCGCACGTGAGCGGATCGTCGCCCGCCGGGACGATCGGGAAGGTGCCGGCGTAGTGCAGGCTCGAGCCGTTGCCGGGCCGGATCATGCGGAGCGGGAAGCAACCGAGCTGGCGGAAGAAGCCGAGCAGGAGCTTTTCGTCGGCCTGCTGCATCCGTACCTCGTCGGGCGTCTGGCGGTAGCGCACTTCGAGCCGATCGGGCTCGCCGCGATGGAGGATGCAGTACTTGCCCTCGCCCGGACGATCCTCGTGGTGGATGCCGAGGATCGCGAAGTTCGGGATCATCACCTGCAGGATGCGGCGCGCTTCGCGGTAGGCGATCGGCGCCTCCTTCATGAGCTTGAACGTCAGGAGCGAGCGGTAGGAGAAGACCTGCGACTGGAGCACGCGGCCCGGGAGCTGCACCATCGCCGTCAGCTGGGCCAAGCTGTAGCGCCGGTCGCGCGTCGCGCGCCGCAGCATGCCGAGGTTGAGCATCGGGGCGTAGGCGTACGCGTTGCACACCATCGGGATGCGCGTGCCGTAGCGATCGAGCGAGCGCAGGACGATGCGCGCCGTGCCGAACGTGCCGGCCGCGAGGACGAGCTTGCGGCCGAGGTGCGCCTCGACGAGCCCGTCGTCGGCGCGCTTCACCTCGATCCGCACGACGGCGCCGTCGTCGCGGAAGCCCTGCACGAGGCGGCGATTCAAGTACGTGAAGTTCGGCGCCTGCAGCAGCTCGTCGAGCGTCCACTGGGCGCGGTAGACGCTGCGGTCCATGTCGGCCCAGTACTCGAGGTCGAGGTAGCCGTGCGGCCCGCGCCCGCGATGCTGGCGCGTGCAGACCGCGAGCCGCGGCTTGCCGAGGTAGAACCCCCTCGCCGCGAGCGCCGCCCGGCGCCGGTCGTAGCGGCCGAGGATCGTTTCGGCGTTCACGTCCACGTCGAGCGCCGGCATGATGCTCGGACTCTCGGGAAAGAAGCGCGCCAGGTCGTCGTGGTCGCCGCACACGCCGATGCGCTCGGCGACGGCGTCGTAGTGGGGCTGGAGGTCGGCGACCGACAAGCCCATGTCGCGCAGCTCGTCGTCCGTGAACGGGAAGACGCCGGCGCTCCAGCCGGCGCCGAGCCCGCCGCGCGCGAGGCTCATCGAGACGGCGAAGTCGTCGGTCTCGGCCGGCTGCAGCTCCGGAGCGTCGCGCAGGATGTGCGCGCGGGGCGGCGTCAGCTGTGCGCCCACGCGCACGCCGCCGAACGGCACGCCCTCGAACCGGTCGCCGAGGAGGTAGCGATGCTGGCCTGCGTCGGTGCGTCGCAGCGTCGAGAACGGCTCGCGTGGGATCAAGCCGGCGTAGTGCCGGTCCTCGTTCCCGAAATCGAGCATGAGGACGCGCTTCCCGGCTTCGACCAGCGGCGCCGCGCAGTTGACGCCGCCGGGACCGGAGCCGACGACGATCACGTCCGCGCCGGCGTCCGCGCTACCGGACACGATGGCTCTCGGCGTACGATCTCAAGGCGCGCTTGTCTACCTTGAACATCGGGGTGACGGGAAGCTCGGGAAGCACGGTCAGACCGTCGGGACGCTTGAAGCTCGCGAGCTCCTCGCCGACGAAGGCGCGCAGCTCGTGCAGCGTCGGCGGCGCGGCGGGATCACGCGCCTGCACGAACGCCCAACCGACCTCGCCCATGCGGTCGTCCGGCAGACCCAGCACGGCGGCGCGCGCGATCTTCGGGTGGCGCGCGAGCACGTCCTCGACCTCGGACGGATAGACGTTGTAGCCGCCGCGGATGAACATCTCGCTCTGGCGGCCGCGCAGCCGCAGATACCCCGCCGCGTCGAGCGAGCCGAGGTCCCCGGTGTGGATCCAGCCGTCGGCGTCGATCGTGGCTGCCGTCGCCTCGGGATTGCGCCAGTACCCGCGCATGGTGGCGGGCGAGCGAATGACCACCTCGCCGACCTCGCCGGCCAGCAGCGGGCGATTCTCCGCGTCGACGATCCGCAGCTCCACGCCCGGCGTCGCCTTCCCGACCGTGGTCGACAGGATCTCGATCGGATCGTCCGGGAGGGAACCGGTCGCGATCCCGACCTCGGTCGACGAGTAGCGCACCACCACCTTCGCCTCGAGCGTCTCCTCGACGCGGCGGATCAGCTCCGGCGACGACGGCGCGCCACCGAGGAGCACGCTGCGGACCGACGAGAGGTCGCGGCTGCCGCGGTCGGGATGGTCGAGCAGCATGATCGCCTGGGTCGGGATGCACCCGATGTGCTCGAGCCGCTCGCGCTCGATCGTCTCCATCATGACGGCGGGATCGAAGGCGTCGTGGAGGATCGACCCGCCGATGGTGCCGATCTGGACGGCGATCCGGGCCATCGTGCCGACGTGCGCGAACGACAACCCGGCGGCCAGGTGCTTGCGGAAGTGCGGGGCGCCGCCGGGATGGCGGCGGTCCTCGATCTCGGCCAGCGCCAGGAGATTTCGGTGCGTGTACCACGCGCCTTTCGGCGCGGCGGTCGTGCCGCTGGTGAAGATGATCGCCGCCGGATCGTCCGGCAGCGGGCCCGCCGCGGGTGGCTCGGCGGCGAGCGGATCGATCACGCGGCGCGTGCTCGCGCGCACCGCCCCCGGCTCGACCCAGATCGCCGCCAGCTCCGGTAGCTCGGGGCGCAGCGATTCGACCACCGCGCGGAAGTCGGCGTCGTGCCACGCCGTGATGGCGAGGAGGAGCTTCGCGCCCGACTGCCGCAGCACGTGACCGATCTCGGTGCGCCGGTAGCGCGCGTTGATGCCGGTCGTGACGGCGCCGATCCGCGCCGCCGCGAGGTACGCCACGAGATAGAGCGGCGTCGACGGGAGCAGCAGGGCGACCACGTCGCCGCGTCCGACCCCGCGCGCCGCGAAGCCGCCGGCGAGCCGATCCGCGAGGTCGCGCCAATCGACGTACGTGAGCCGCTCGTCCCGATAGCGGAAGGCCTCGGCATCGGGCGCTTCCGCCGCCGCGGCCTGCAGCAGCTCGGGCAACGTCGCTGCGCGCAGCATCAGCGCAGCCAGTCGCGCTCGCGGCGGTAACGCTCGCCCAACCCGACGAGCGCGTTGAGCTCGCCGAACGTCGTCATGCGATCGGCCATCGCGGCGGTGCGTCCGTCGCGCGCGAGCGTCGCGAAGAGGGCCCGCAGCGCGTGCGTCGAGGCGAGCAGCGGCGCCACCGGCACGAGCACCAGCCGATGGCCCGCCGCCGCCAGCTCGGCCGCCGAGCGGATCGGTGTCTTGCCCTGCTCGACCATGTTGGCGACGAGCGGCACGTCGGGCGGGATCGCCGTGCGCACGCGCGCCATCTCGTCCTCCGACTCCGGCGCCTCGACGAAGACGGCGCTCGCGCCGTGCTGCGCGAACGCGCGACCGCGCGCGATGGCGTCGTCGAGCCCCGTGACCGCACGGGCGTCGGTGCGCGCCGTGATCCAGAAGTCCGGCCCGCCGGTCTCACGCGCGGCGGCGAGCTTCGGCAGGTACTCGTCGAGCGGGACGACGCGCTTGCCGTCCATGTGGCCGCAGCGCTTCGGCCATACCTGGTCCTCGAGAAAGCAGCCCGCCGCGCCCAGGCGGACCAGCTCCTTCACCGTGCGCTCGACGTTGAACGCGTTCCCGTAGCCGGTGTCGATGTCGACCAGCACGGGAATGTCGACCGCCGCGACGATGCGCGCGGCCGCGTCCAGCACCTCGGTCTGCGTGATGAGCCCGAAGTCGGGCTCGCCGAGGCGGGTCGCGGAGAGGCAGTAGCCCGAGACGAGCACGGCGCGGAACCCCGCTTCGGCGGCGAGCTTCGCCGACAGGGCGTCGTAGACGCCGGGAATCACCAGCGGGCCGTCGCCCGCGAGGAGGGCCGTGATGCGATTCATTGCGGTTGCCGCTGCGCGACGATCCATGGCACAGATCGCGAGCATGATCCACGCGGAGCAGACGACCGTCCAGCGCATCGTGTTCCCACATTGCTATCGGACGCTCGATCCGGCCGTGCGCCGCGAGATCGTCGATCACGCCGCCGCCGACGGGTTTCCGCTGACGGGCATCCTCTACCGCCCCGCGAAGAAGGATCCCGACACAGTCCTCGTCGCCATGCATCCGCGGGCCGACTTCAGCCGCCATTACCTCGCGCCGCAGCTCACGTCGGCCGGCTACGCGTTCATGGGGTCGACGAGCCGGTACTTGAACCACGACGCGGACGCGCTCCACGAGCGCCTGCTGGTCGACGTCGCCGGCACGATGACGTGGCTGCGCGCGCAGGGCTTTCGCAAGGTCGTCCTGCTGGCGAACTCCGGCGGCGGGTCGCTCTTTGCGTTCTACCTCCAGCAGGCGGGCCGGGCGCCCGAGAAGCGCATCGTGCGCGCGCCGTCGGGCGATCGGGTGCCGCTCGACGAAACCGCGATGCCGATGGCCGACGGTCTGATCCTGCTCGCAGCGCATCCGGGCGAGGGCATGTTCCTGCTCGATCGTCTCGACCCGTCGGTCATCGACGAGGCGAACCCGATCGCGTCGAACCCGCGCCTGGACATGTACGATCCACGCAACGGCTACCGGCCGATGGGCGACGGGCCCTCGAGCTACTCGGCGGATTTCCTCGCGACGTTTCGCGCCGAGCAGCGCGCGCGCTGCGAGCGCCTGGATCGCGCCGCGCAGGAGCGCATCGACGAGGCCGCGTACTTCAAGAAGAAGCTCGGCACCGCGCCGGCCGAGGAGCGGCCGCGGCTCGCGCGCCACGCCCTGCAGCGCCCCTACCTGCTCATCTACCGCACGCTCGCGGATCCACGCTACCTCGATCCGCGGCTCGATCCGTCCGAGCGCCCGCTCGGATCGATCTTCTCGTATGGTCGTGACCCCGTCGTCGGGAACTACGGCGAGGGGCTGGCACGGACGATGACGGCACGCGGCTGGCTCTCGACCTGGTCGGGCCTCTCGTCGAACGCCGCGCTCGAGCGCACGCTGCCCGAGGTGAGCGTCCCGACGCTCGCCGTGTGCGCCATGGCCGACATGGACATCTATCCGAGCGAGTGCCGGCAGGCGTACGACCGGACGGCGGCGACGGACAAGACGTACCGCGAGCTCTCGGGCGCGAGCCACTACCTCTACCCCGCCGGCGAGAAGGGATCGAAGCTCGCGCACCCGCAGGATCGCGTCGCCGACGAGATCATCGTGCCGTGGCTGCGCGAGCGATGGCCGGTGTGAGCCGCGCGCGCCGCGCTCGTTGCGGATCGCTCCTGGAGCCAACGTCCGCGGTGCTGCTCGCGAATTGAACCTTGACTATGGCCGTCGCCAGCGGGTAGAGACCCGACCGCCGATGCTCCGGCTGCTCCTCACGGCTCTCGTCGTGGCCGCGTTCGTTCCCGCCGTGGGGGAGGCGATGTGTCGTTGCCACCGCACGGCCACCACGCCACGCTGCGCGAACCCCGACGAGAAGCATCGCATCACGCTGCAGATCGACCTTGCGGTCGAGAACGACAGCGTCGAGGTCATCACGCAGTCGGGGCCCTATCACGTCCCCGTCGCCGATCTCGACGGCAAGAGCGTGCTCTTCATCTTCCTGCCGCGCGGCGAGGTGTTCCAGGGTTTCCTGCAGGAGGTCGTGCCGGACAGCATCACGATCGGCGCCATGCACGGCGCGCAGGCGACCATCACCACGGCCGCGGCGTTCCCGCCCGGCGAGTACGAAATGCTCCTGTTCGTCGACGTCGTTCCGGGCGGCGGGCTCGGGCCGCAGCGCGGCGATCTGGCCGCGTTCGACAACACGGGCTGCGAGCCGACCGGCGTCTCGGTGCGCGTGCCGGTCGGCTGCGAAGACGCGACGGTGATCCTCACCAACCGCCACTTCATCATCTTCTGAGGACGACGTGCACCGCCTACTCATCCTGTGCCTGCTGCTTCCGGCGTTCGCCGGCGCCGGCGAGCTGCGCTACCCGGAGCTGCCGCCGCTCGGGCACCCGCCACGCGACAAGGGCAACCCGCCGACGCCCGCGCGTCGCGACCTCGGCGCGGAGCTCTTCTTCGACCAGCGCCTGTCCGGCTCGGGCTTCACCGCGTGCAACAACTGCCACGTCTACAACACCAACTGGCAGGACAATCTGGTGAAGCCGCGTCCCGACACGAGCCAGGGAACGATCTTCTTCACGCTGCCGTTCAACACCGAGTCGCTCCTGAACATCGTCTACCGCCCGGCGTTTTTCCGCGACGGGCGAACCGACGACCTGGGGCATGCCTTCGTCGAGCCCTGGATCGAGGACAACCAGCAGCTCGGCAAGACGCGCCCCGAGGCCGCTGGGCGGCTCGCGGGTCTCCTGCGGGCGCACCCCGGATACGTCGCCCGATTTCAGCGCGCGTTCCGGCGCGACATCCGCACCCTCGACGACGAGGCGGTGTTCGACCTCGCCGGCAAGGCGCTGGCGGTCTTCGCACGCCAGCTGGTCACGCGCGCGACGGCCTTCGACAAGTGGAACCAGGGGCGCGGCAGGATCCCCGAGGCGGCGGAGAAGGGCGTGGCGCTGTTCACCGGCAAGGCAGGATGCGCACGCTGCCACAACGGACCCAACTTCAGCGACGGCCGCTTTCACAACGTGAGTACGTCGCCTCCCGATGCGAACGGCATCCGCGCCGACGAGGGCCGCGCACGCGTCACCGGCAATCCCGAGGACGGCGGCAAGTTCCTCACCCCCACCCTGCGCCAGGTGGTGACGACGTCGCCGTATTTCCACGACGGCTCGGCCAACACGCTCTCGGACGTGATCGATCACCTGGACGCGCAGAGCGGGAGCGATCCGAACCACGACCCGCTGGTCGGACAGCCGCTCGGCCTGACGCCCGACGAGAAGTTCCAGCTCTACGCGTTCCTGAAGACGCTGCGCGGCCCGCCGGTCGTCGTGCGCGGTCCGACCGGCAAGCTCTGCGACGATGCCGCGGTCGAGGCGTTGCGGTCGCACCTCCCGCGCTGACGGGTCCGGTGACCCCGGCACCCGAACGTCTCACCATCGGCCACTACATGATGCGGGGCTGGTCGCTCGCGGACGACGTGCGGCACCTCGAGCGCGCGGGTTTCCGCTCGATCAGTCTCGCCTCGACGAAGCTCGACGCCTTCGGCGTGCGCAAGGCGATCGATCTGCTCAAGCGATCGAGCCTCAAGGTCGCGCACGTGGGCTCGTACGGCCGCTTCGGGGTGACCGGCGCCTCGATGCGCGCCGGCATGGAGCAGGTGCGCCGCGCGATCGAGTGGGTGAGCGAGCTTCGCGCCGACGTGCTCGTCGTCATCGCCGGCGGGCGCGAGGGCGCCCCGTGGGAGCGTGCGGCGAAAGTGTACCGCGACGCCTATGCCGCGCTCCTGCCGGAGGCGACGAAGGCGGGGCTCAAGCTCGCGATCGAGGTGATCCATCCGCTCCGCCAGGACCTGTCGTTCATCAACACGCTCGCCGACGCGCGCGAGATCGCTCGCAGCGCCGGCACGCGCGGCGGCTACGTCCTCGACGTCTGGCACTCGGGCTGGGAGCGCCGCCTCCTCCAGACGATCGCCGCAGACGCCAGGCGCCGCATCCACGCGGTGCAGCTTGCGGACTACAAGCCGCTGACGATGCGCACGCTCGACCGCGCGCTCCTGGGCGAGGGCATCCTGCCCCTGCGCGACATCATCCGAGCCCTCGAACGCTCGGGCTACCGGGGGTGGTACGAAGCCGAGATCATCTCCGACGACATCGACGCCATGGGTTACGAGCGGGCGCTGGCGCACACGCGAGATGCGTTCGGGCGGCTGCTGCAGGGCGGGCGCTAGGCGGTTCGTCGCGTCGCCGCGCGTAGGTGCCGCGAGGGCGGGGGCAAGGCTTCGGCTTCGGCTACGCCGCGCGAGAACACATAGGGAGCGTCTCGGCCTTCACGTAGCGTCGCGCCGCTTCGCAGGCGCCTCCGCCCCGTCCCC